>DKWX01000001.1 GCA_002491945.1 Porphyromonadaceae bacterium UBA7141 | reverse complement strand
AAATTTAAACAGTTTCTAAGAGAACTTAACCTATGGATGACGGGAATCCTCACCTCCGGAATGTTATATTTACATGGGAAGACTAAACATTGACCACGATATAGATACTTCGAATCTATCTTTGAAGGGGGGCGACATCCTTGTCGCCTCTCCACTGCTTAATGATTCTAATTTCAAGCGCTCGGTGGTGCTTATTCTGCAGCGCGACCGGACCGGAGGATATCTGGGACTTGTGATTAATCATCCTCTCGACATCTCTCTTGCAGAAATCTGCCAACTGACAGATGCCGGGGAGGACGTCAGGGTGTTTTCCGGCGGACCGGTGGATATGCAACGCCTGTTCTGGATCCATTCTCTCGGTTCGCCGCTTGACGGGGCGCTGGAGGTGCTCCCCGGACTTTGGGTGGGGGGTGATTACGACATGATGATCAATCGTATCACCTCTAAGGATGCAATAGCCGGGGCCGCACGGTTTTTCCTCGGCTACAGCGGTTGGACGGCCGGACAGCTTGAGCGCGAAATCCATGCAGGAGCCTGGGGAATCCTCTCCAACCTGCTTGACCCGGTTATGCTGATTCAGGATAATCCCGACTCTTTATGGGACAGTCTCGTACGCCGCCTTGGTCCGGACTACAGGCACTGGCTTATGCTGCCCCCCGACCCGAGCCTTAACTGACCCCCTGTGGCCTCTCCCTTGCCCGCGCCGCACACCCTTGCGTATGAAAGAGGCCGGCGGTCTCGTTTTTTATTCTACCGATGTAAAAATCTCACAATTTTTATCTACATTTGCATTCGGAAACATTTTGACCCCGGCGGAAGCCTGTTTTGCAGCGACTCTCGTTGCCGCGCATGATGCCTCAGTCCCCCCCCGGATGCGACACCTCCGGCCCGACGGCTGCGGAGTAGTTTCCACTACGTATGTTATTGTTCATCTCTCTCCGGTTAGCGGATTTATAATGATTGTATTGAAATTTGGCGGCACTTCCGTGGGAACAGCGGACAGTTTGGCCAACGTAAAGAAGATTGTACAGGGACTCGGGCAGGATGCCGTGGTTGTGGTATCAGCTCTCGGCGGACTTACCGACCGCCTCATTGCAACAGCGCGCATGGCTGCTGCGGGCGATCTTAACTACATACCGGAATGCGAATTGATGGCGCAGCGCCATTATGATATTGTGCAGGCTGTGGTGCCTGAAGAGCGCCGTGAGTATACATTGACTCGCATACAGCCTGTCCTGCGGGAACTCCGCCGACTCTACGACGGCGTAAATCTTATCGCCGACCTGCCCGAAAAGACTCTGGCTCAGATTGTGAGCACCGGAGAGCGCATGTCATCGGTCATTGTGGCCGATATGCTCGGCGCCACTCATCTGGATTCTCTCGGCATAATACGCACTGAAAAGTGGTTTGGAAAGGATATCGCGGCCACTGACCTCACTTCGGGGCTAATCCGCGAGGCGCTGCAACCGGCTGACGGGCTGACCTTTCCGGTCGTGATGGGAGGCTTCATCTCTTCCGACCGTCAGACCGGTGAAATCACAAATCTCGGACGCGGAGGCTCCGACTACACTGCTGCTCTCGTGGCCGCCGCGATGGATGCGGATGTGCTGCAGATATGGACCGATGTCGACGGGTTCCTCACCTGTGATCCTCGGATTGTGCCTCAGGCTCGCGTTATCGACTCTATGTCGTTTGTGGAGTCGATGGATCTCTGCACTTTCGGAGCAAAAGTGGTTTACCCTCCCACAATCTATCCCGTATTCCACAAGAATATACCTATCCGTATCCTTAATACCCACCGGCCTGAGGCTCCGGGCACATTGATATCCGACGCCCATAGCTCACATCCACGCACAGTCACCGGGTTGTCGGCCCTTAAGGATGAAGCGCTTGTGACGCTGCGCGGCACTCTTGCCACCGACAGCACTGCCATTTCCACACGATGCTTCAATGCCCTCGCCCGCAAGGGGATGACTCTCCATATGGTGGCCCGGTCAGAAGCCGCCGGCTCTTTCGCCTTCGCAATCGCTGCGGCGGATATGCCCTGTGCCGTCAAACTGCTCAAGGAGGAATTCGCCCCGGAGTTTGTCGACGCGGAAATGGAAGTGCTGGAAGTGGTGACAGATCTCACCACCATTGCCGTAGTGGGTGACAATGTAAAAAATCTCTCCGGCGGGATTTCCCGTCTGAAGGATATTCTGGAGATGCACGGTCTGACCGTAAGGGCATATTCAGACCGCACTTCGGAAACGGCGCTTTCGCTCGTTGTAGCCGCACTTGACACGACTCGCGCTCTGACAGCACTGCACCGCGAGCTCTTCGAATCCCTCTGATTTCAAATTTTTAACCCCCTCCCCTCTCTTTATGATGCTATGGAAATAAAAAATGCCAAATATCTGATCAGTAATGCCGATGTGGCGAAGTGCCCCGATACAGATGTGCCGGAGTACGCCTTTATCGGACGCTCGAATGTAGGAAAATCATCGCTGATCAATATGCTTACCCGCTCTCGTCTGGCCAAAACATCTCAGACTCCGGGCAAGACTCTGCTAATAAATCATTTCAGCATCAACAACGGAGCATGGTATCTTGTCGATCTGCCGGGCTACGGCTACGCTGCACGTGGCAAGGAGCAGCGGCTGCAGTTCCGCAGGATGATCGATGACTACGTGTTGCGACGCCACCAGATGGCTCTCCTTTTCGTGCTGATTGACATACGCCACAAGCCTCAGCAGATCGACCTCGATTTCATGGCTTGGCTCGGCGAGAATGAAGTGCCATTTGCCATAGTATTCACCAAGGCCGACAAACTCGGCGTCAATGCCGCCGAAAAGTCGGTGAAGGATTACTGCAAGGTTCTTATGAAGCAATGGGAGGAACTTCCGCCGGTATTCGTGACCTCAAGCGAAAAGCCTCGCGGCCGCGAGGACATACTCGACTATATCGGCTCCATCAACCGCCGGATTGCCGACGAAGATCCTCTACTACAGAATCCGACTGAAAGCGCCTCCGGCTCTACGCCGCCGGAGACGCCGCAGTCAGGCAATCTGACCGAGTAGCGGATTCCAAGGTCTGTAAAGATATGTCAGACTCTATTGCCCCGCCCCCCTCAGGGCCGAAGCTTACCGCTGCAAAGGTCCGGAGTCAGGCAATCGCCCCCCTTAAATAAGAAACCGTTTAAGAGAGAGTTCCTAAAACCCATAACCTTAAATACAAAAAAATGGAAACAATCGCATTCGCCTCCGACCATGCCGGCTATTCTCTCAAGAAAGCCCTGATCGACTACCTCACCGCCAAAGGCTACAAAACCATCGACTTCGGCACCGACTCTGAAGAATCCTGCGACTATCCCGACTACGCCCACCCGGCCGCAAAGGCTGTGGAAGATGGCGAAGCCGATTTCGGCATCGCCATGTGCGGCACCGGCAATGGTATCCAGATGACCCTCAACAAGCATCAGAACATCCGCGCCGCTCTCTGCTGGCGTCCTGAACTGGCCGCACTCGCCAAGGAGCACAATAATGCCAATATCCTCGTGCTGCCGGCTCGCTTCGTCTCTTACGATGAGGCCCTGGAGATCGTCAATGCCTATCTCGACTCAAAGTTTGAAGGAGGCCGACATCAGCGCCGCATCGATAAGATTGCCGTAAAATAAGTTAATCCGGACACCCGCCTATCCCGGCATAACCATTATGGAGCATCACGAAATCGCATATCCCGCCCCATCGGGGCCTACAACCGGAACCACGCTTATGAAAGTAGCCATTCGCGGCTGCCGGTTATTTGCCCGCCACGGCGTCATGCCCCATGAACGTCTGGCCGGAAATGAATTTGAAGTATCCCTGGAGGCTGTCTATGCCTCCGGGGATCCCCTCTCGGACTCTATCGAGCATACGATTTCATACGCTGATCTCTACGAGATAGCCCGCAAAGAGATGGAGCAACCATCGGATTTACTTGAAAATGCAGCTGCCCGCATCGTGGAGGCAGTGAAAATGAGATGGCCTGACGTATGCCGCGTACAAGCCACCATCGTGAAACTCACGCCTCCGATTGCCGGATTCAACGGCACCGCAGAAGTGACTTGCGATTATACGGCCTGAGACAACGGATGCCACACACCGCACTATCTCATTAATTCTCAAGTCATAACGGCGCACAGAGCCAAGAAAGCTGAATTTTTTCTAAAAAAAATGACTGAAAAATTTGGCAGACTCGAAAAAATGTAGTAACTTTGCACTCGCAAAAGGGAAACAACTACAGCGCTTCTCTGAGCAAAAGCTTGGTCCGTTAGCTCAACTGAATAGAGCATCTGACTACGGATCAGAAGGTTGCAGGTTTGAATCCTGCACGGATCACCAAGTAAAAAGACTGTCGTGATGACAACCTTATGTTTAACATAGGATATTTTTAACTTCACTTGGTTCGTTAGCTCAACTGAATAGAGCATCTGACTACGGATCAGAAGGTTGCAGGTTTGAATCCTGCACGAATCACCAAAAGGCCCTCCTGAGAAGGATGGCCTTTTGATTTTCATACGGTCTCCTCTCCCCTGCCGCCTTCTGCCGCCACCCTCTGCCGCCTATCCCATGCTCCGCATGGCCTCACTGGCCGCTGTCCCGGGGGCGGGTGGAGTTGACGGAAATAAGAAAATAAATTTACTCGAAAATACGCCGCCCCTGCGTTCACATTTTTGTTGGAAGCGGTCTAAACACTTCTCTCTCCCCATACGTTAATTAAAAGTAATCGGCCGACCGGGGTCTTCCCGGCTACCGACTATATGAGATGCTGCATGAACGTTTGATTCAAACGCGGCTCTATCTGATAAACTTAACGACTACCACTATGATTCTTCATAACTCCCCTCTTTATGCTCCCTGCGCGGAATCTGCCGTGCAATCATTCACTTTCCACCCCTTCAGACTCAAGCAACGATGCAGGTTCTGTGATTTTACTGATAAAGCCCTCGCCGCCGAACTTGATTTCCGCCGCATCACTCCGGCCGATATGCCCCGCATATGGCCGATAATCGCTCAGGAATGCGGACGTACCACAGATTTCTCATATGGCGGACTACTGATGTGGGTAGACTATTTCCACTATGAATTCGCCATACTCAACAATACTGTATTCATAAAAGGGAGGGTGGAAAGCGATGTCTCAAAAGTGGCTTTCTCTCTTCCAATTGGGGAAATGCCTCTGGAAAAGTGCGTGGCGATACTCCATGAATATTGTCGCAGTCAGAATCTGCAGCTAATATTCAGCGCTGTGCCGGAATATGCGATCGACTCGTTTGCTCCTCTCCGACCGAAACAGGTGGAAGAACTCTCCGGATGGGCCGACTATCTCTATGAAGCCGAACCGCTGGTCACTCTTCGAGGCAAGAAGATGAGCAAGAAGCGCAATCATGTCAATCAGTTCCTGTCTTCTTACCCCGAATACCGGTATGAGCCGCTGACAGCCGCCAATATTCCCGATGCTCTCCGCTTCATGGAGCTAATCGACGCCGAAGGCGACCACACCCCTATGGCCGAGACCGAACGGCGCCTGAACCGCGATATGCTGCGCTTTATGGCCGATGGCGACTCTGTGCTGCAAGGAGGGATGCTACGCGATGCCGACGGCACAGTACTGGCATACACCATAGGCGATATCAAAGGCGACACTCTATTCATACATATCGAGAAATCATTGCGCAGTGTGGCTGGAGGATTCGAAATGATCAATAAATGCTTTGCACAACAGATCTGTCAGTCTCATCCTGAAATCAGGTATATCAATCGCGAGGATGATGCCGGCGACCCGGGACTCCGCGCCGCAAAGGAATCATATCATCCTATCACGTTATTGCGCAAGTATAATATCTCGATGTAACGGCATATGACCTGCCATTCGGCCTGACAAAACATCGACAAGTTATCCGCAAGGTATTAAACACCGCATCCAATCCACAAAAAAATCTCAGTAGGCGTAGGCTTTTCTATATTTTTTTGCTAAATTTGCAACAAATATGGCCCTATTAATTCTCTCCTCTCCGATGTGGCCCAAACTGAGATACTTATGAGTGATGTGCTTGTTATCATACCGACCTATAATGAAATCGAGAATATCGAGAAGATGATCGACACCGTGATGGCGCTGCCTGACGGGTTCGACCTCCTTATAATCGACGACGGTTCTCCCGATGGCACCGCCGAAGCCGTGCGCGGAAAAATGCGTCAGTATCCCGGTCGTGTCAACCTCGAATGCCGCAGTGGCAAGCTCGGTCTGGGCACCGCCTACATTCATGGATTTAAATGGGCTTTAAAACGCGACTATCAGTACATTATCGAGATGGACGCGGATTTCTCTCACAATCCGACCGACCTGACACACCTCTACCATACCTGCAAGGACCGTGGCGCTGATGTCTGCGTCGGCTCTCGCTACATCTCGGGAGTGAACGTGGTCAACTGGCCAATGGGACGCGTCCTGATGTCCTACTTCGCATCTGCTTACGTGCGTACAATCACCAGAATGAAACTCCGCGACAGCACTGCCGGATTCGTCTGCTATCGCCGGAGGGTGCTGGAGACTATCAATCTCGACCGTATCGAATTCAAAGGCTACGCATTCCAGATTGAAATGAAATTCAAAGCGTATAAACTCGGCTTCAATATTGTGGAATACCCCATCGTATTCGTCAATCGCCAGCTCGGCACAAGCAAAATGAGCTCCGGAATATTCGGAGAAGCCGTATTCGGTGTCTGCAAGCTACGCGCCAAGGCAATCATCGGCTCTCTCAACAAGTAAGAGCAGCACAGATATAAAAACCCCTCTCATTGTCAAAATAGCCGCCCAAAACCTGGACGGCTATCTTTTTAGCACCTACCTGCTATCGCGGATGGTTGTACGTCTATGTCAGCAATGAGAGGGGTTTTTATGGATTCCAAAAGCAGGCACACGCATCATCGCCTATGCTCAGCGCGTCAGAACCTGCGTACGGTAATAGCGCTTTACATCCTCCCAGCGGTAGAAGGGGAATATATCTGTATCCACCGGTATGCGCTTTTCCTCTTCGTTGAGCATGAATTTTACCAGCACGTCCTTGTCCGGATGATTCGGGTCTCGGAAGAATATAAGCTGCACATTACATGCCATCGGTGCTATCTTCCATACTGAAAAAGCCGAATCGAATTCATCAGGATTCTCCACGGCCAGATCACAATCCTCCATATGCATAAGGGCAGCGAGCGGAATCAGATTGCCGTCATGCCCGAACCGCAGTGTGGCTCCCGGCTTCCCTGACGCAATGGCATCATCGGCCGAGGTGATTATATTCTCAAGCAGCGGGGCGGCGTTATAGATAATCAGCCCGTCGGATGGGAGATAATTGCCATCGCCGGCATAAAAACGGTAATTGAAACATTGATAGAGGTCATACAACTCATCGGGGGTAAAGATGTCATAGAAATCAATATCCGTCTCTATGTCCTGCATTCCTGAAGCAATCCAATATAGCCCCCACATCAACTCATTCGGATTGACACATCGAGCTATGTATTTCGGATCATTGAAAAGCGTGGACATCAGGCGGTCGGGATTCGTATGGCTCTCCTCGAATTTACGGTATTCCTCCTTGAAGTTGTTGGGGTCATCGCGCCACGCATTGCTCTCGTCTGAATGATGGCAGAGATAGTTCATATATCGCTGCGAGGACTCGCGAGTGATGTCAAGACGCGGATTGAGTTCCTTCAGGCGCTCGCAGAATGCATCCATCGAAAGCACACAGCGCACCACGAGCGTGCTGCGGGCCGAGAGGACGGCATCATCGGCGAATACCTGCGGATAGGCACTGTACATGCGTTCGGCGATGCCCCGGTGCTGACGCACCCCGAGCGGCGACAGGTCGCCGGCCCGCAAGTGGGTCTCCTTGATTACAGAGTCTACGCGCTGCATCACGTCACGCCCGAGCGGGGTCAGCGCCCCGGCACGGTCTGCCTCATGCAGTTTGTCGGCCACTTGCTTATAGTCATTGTCGGATATCAGGTAACGTGAGCCGTGTCTGCCATAATGCGACACGTAGAAGGGCTGATAACCCTTGGGTGCCGGTGTGTTACGGCTCTCTGTCACGGGATAGGCATAGTAGACGCCTCCGGTGCGGTTAAGGTCGGCCAATGTCTCCTCCTTGCTGCTCTGGGCTATGCAAGGAAGCGCCGACACACCAATCAACAGTGAAAGAAGAATACTTGAAAGTTTCATGTAATGCAGGTAGTAAACATGTGTTGGGTTTCAAACCAAGGGGCTGCGGGTCACGTGGCGTCAGTCGCCACGGTAATACTTCTGCAGATGGCAACGGGCCGTGAAGTCGGCATCAGCCACACTGAGCGGAGCATCATGCCCGGCAGGGAAAACGGCATCCGGCAGACCGTTGCGCGACAGAACGTAGCGCAGCAGGTCGCCTGGACAGAGTCCGCGCACAGTGAGAAGGTCAATGGCATGCGCGCGCGCATATGAAGCGTCATAGCAGGGATTGCCGGGGAGTTTGATGCTTTTCGCCACATCCCGCGCTGCGAGCATCCCCTTCTCGCGGTTGACCATAAGCACAAAGTCGCTGTAAGGCTTCAGCTGTGGCAGATTCTCCGTCTCCCCCCAACCGAGAGCCTCGATAAAGAAGCGGTTAAGCTCGGCATATGTATGGAAGTAGCGTATCGGCTCCCCGTCGGTATATGCCATGAATCGAGTATAGTATGGATGTTCGGCCGGTTCCGCCTCTTCATCCTTTACCTTCATCCTGGGGCGTGGCGGCATCTTTCCTTCAATTATCAGGAAGAGCCATTCCCGCAGATAAAGGGCAAGCGGACCGGTGGGATCCTCCATCATCGACTCTTCAAGTTTATGGCGCAGCTGCTCATGCGCATCTTTGGCCCGGAGGTCGGTTCCGGCTGTCATTTCAGCTATCGACATGGCATAAGCCGGAGTCATAAGATAGCAGTGCATGAAGAGCCAGTTGCCGAAGTGAAACACGTCATCGGCCTCTGCCGGATTGTTGAGTTCAAGCCCTTTGGAAATATGATAATCGGATGGCACGGGGGCGTCAGGGTCATCATATATGCGGTCGAGCTCGGCATGCAGGCGCACAGCGGCCTTGGCCGTCTGCCCGTCATGCGGATCAAGAAGCCGACGGTCGTCATCCGCGCTCATGGCCAATGTATACCACACGAGGAAGCGCACATCAGCCTCATTCAGTTCATGAGGCACATACTCCTCGCCACACTCAAAATAAGGCAGCCACTTGCCGTAGAGCGTATGGCATTGCTCTATGAATGAGCGCCATATGCCGGAGTCTGTCAATATATCCTGCAGATACCCGGTCAGGCCGAGGGCCACGCGGCTGCAAAGCGACTCTCCCCATCCGTCAAGCAGACGCTCATCGCGGATTATCGAGGCCAGTCGATTGGCCACGCGGTAGTAATAGGGATCGGTCAGTGTGGTCTGCGGATATGCAGGCTGACGAATGAGGAATTGCTCTTTTGAAATGGGATCTTTCATGATCTTATCACAGTTTTGATTCTGCGCCATGCGGCGTTCCTGTATCCGGCAATGCCGGACAGAATACGCGGCGACACGTCTCAGCGCAGGGCCTCCACAAGCTCGGCCGGGGTGAGACGCTGCTGTTCGCCTGTCGACATGTCTTTGAGCGTCACGGTGCCCGATGCAAGTTCATCCTCGCCTATGATAGCCACATATGCAACGCCCTCGGCATTGGCATAGTTCATCTGTTTCTTCATCTTCGCAGCATCGGGATAGAGCTGTGCGCTGATTCCGGCGCGGCGCAGTGACGCGATGGTCTTCTCGGCCATACGGGCCTCGGCCTCTCCGAAGTTGATGAAGAGCACCTTTACGGCTGCCGATATCTCGGCGGGATAAAGGTCAAGTTGATTGAGCACGTCGTAGATACGGTCGGCTCCGAATGATATGCCTACCCCCGACAGGCCGGGCATGCCGAACACTCCGGTAAGGTTGTCGTAGCGTCCGCCTCCGGTGATGCTGCCGATGGCCACGTCTTTGGCCTTTACCTCGATGATTGTGCCGGTGTAGTAGTTGAGTCCGCGGGCCAGTGATACGTCAAGCTCCACTTCGGCTTTCCCTCCGAGGGCAGCCACTCCGTCGAGCACCTCGCGGAGCTCGGCGATACCTTTCAGGCCCTCTTCCGATCCGGCGAGTATTTCGCTGAGGCGGGCAAGTTTCTCTTCGGTAGTCCCGGTGAGGGTGAGTATCGGTTCGAGCCGTGCCACGGCTTCCTGCGACAAACCTTTTTCGAGCAGCTCTTTGTTGACGTTCTCAAGCCCCACTTTGTCGATTTTGTCGATTGCCACGGTGATGTCGACTATCTTGTCTTCGGCACCGAGCACCTGCGCGATTCCGGTGAGCACCTTGCGGTTGTTGACCTTTATCAGGGCGTTGATGCCGAGACGCTCCATCACGAAGTCGATGAGCGAAAGGAGTTCCACTTCGTTGTGCAGCGAGTCGCTACCCACCACATCGGCGTCGCACTGATAGAATTCGCGGTAGCGTCCTTTCTGCGGACGGTCGGCACGCCATACGGGCTGTATCTGGAAGCGCTTGAAGGGCATCTGCAGGTCGGCACGGTGCTGCACCACGAAGCGGGCGAAGGGTACAGTCAGGTCGTAGCGCAGACCCTTTTCACACAGTTGCGAGGTGAGGCGCGGGAGGTTGCGCGTTTCAAGGTCTTCGGGATTTACGGCTTTCATGAAGTCGCCGGAGTTGAGTATCTTGAAGAGGAGCTTATCCCCCTCTTCGCCGTATTTACCCATGAGGGTGGAGAGGTTTTCGAGCGAGGGGGTCTCAATCTGTTTGTAGCCGAAGAGGCGGAATGCCTCGCGGATTGTGTCGAATATATAGTTGCGGCGGGCCATCTCTACGGGTGAGAAGTCGCGTGTGCCTTTGGGTATCGAGGGTTTCTGGGCCATTGTCTTGTCAGGGTTTCTGTTGGTTTTATTCATTAGGATATCGCCGGCAGGGTGTCTGCGCGTACAAATCCGCTATCAATATGCAAATTTACAAAATTTTCGCTCCTAAATCAATAGCAAAAACCCATCGCATCGCACTCCCCCTCCCCTTTCTTCCATATAAAACACATCCCTGCCACCCTCTTACGGGCGCAGGGATGTGGTTGTGGCTTAGACCGCGTTCACATTTTTTGCCGGAAGCGATCTTATGTCGGTTGCTGGCAGATGATACCGTTACGGCACCATAATCCGGCGGCTTTCGCCGTTAATGTTGACGATGTATATGCCCGGTTCAAGACCGCTGTACCGTCCTTGCCTGCCGTTGCATTTCACACCATCGGCTCTGTATACCGATACTGCCGCTTCCTCACTGCCGCTGACGGCTATTTCACCTTTCGTCACGCGGATTTCCATCTTTTCAGTATCCGCCACCTTATATACAGCCGCGTACTCCGGATGACGGTAGATAAGGTTCTCGCCGACTGTCAGTTCGTCAAGCAGGTATCCATAACCGGCTATACCGTTATTATACAGATTCTGTAAGGGACCTCCAATATTTCCGACACCCGCTATCCAGCGGATTATAGAATATCCTCGTTCACCCTCTTTCCCTGCTTCTTCAATATCCTTAAGCTCTTTGCAGAAGGCCAATTCCATCACCTGAAGGTCGGGATTCGACGGGAGCGGATACACGTCCATGCAACGCACTCTTCCACCGTAGCCCAATGCACTATTACTGTATTCCTCTATATCGGCTTCATCTCCGGGCCGGAGCGTGAAGTCGTACATCAGTTTCCATTCCTGCGGCTCATCTTCGCTGAGGAAATATACTTTCCCATTCTCATGGCGCACATATGTGGATAAACAAGAGCCATCATCAGCGGACGCAGACAGACCTCCGGTAAGCAACGGCAGAGCCTCATAACCGGCTATCTCCACGGCTTCGCCGGTCCATGCCTTACTGAACCACTTCGGAGAAACCGGGTAACTGCTCGAAGTGCTGTGACTGATCCATGATGCCCCCTCCACAAAATAGTTGACAGGATTGTCAGCCGCAGCCATAGCGCTGTGGCATACCCCAAATTGAGCGGCAATCGCCACTATCAAGGTTAGTTTTAAAATTAGTTTCTTCATAGAGCCATTATGTTAGTTCGCCCCTAAATTATATAAAAATTTATAATAATCCAAAAATATTTTTTGATTTTACATTTATTAACATTGTAGATATAGGCAATCTCGTGACTTCCTCCATCCGGCTTTTGTTGTAGGCCCGGTGCAATCGCAGAGGGGTATCCAATAATCCGGACGCATATGCGTTTTTCTATTGATGATGTACTTGCGACGATTTATCCCTTCTCTCGTGCTGGTGGCAGCAGCGCTCGCCACGCAGGCCGAGAATGTAAAAATACACGGTAAGATTACTGACCAGGAGGAAAAACCTGTGGAGTTTGCCACGATCCGTATCGGGGGCACTTCGATAGGTACGAATTCCGACCTGGAAGGTAATTATTCCCTCACTGTTGCCGCCAAGGATACGGTGGAGGTGATTTATTCCTGCATAGGGTTTAAGAATGTGACCCGGCGTCTTATCGACCCGAAAGGCGACCTTACAGTCAATGTGAGACTCCCCTCGGAAGCTACCGAACTGGCGGAAGTCGAGGTGACCGGGTTCCGTCAGAATATCAACGGTATGCAGTCGATTGACAAGGAGAGTTTCAAGACATCGCCCGATGTGTCGGGAGGTTCGGTGGAAGCTATGCTCCAGACTATGGCCGGTGTGAATTCGAGCAATGAGATGAGTTCGCAATATTCGGTGCGCGGTGGCTCGTTTGACGAGAATTCGGTGTATATCAACGGGACGGAAATCTATCGCCCGCAGCTCGTGCGTAGCGGCCAGCAGGAGGGGCTCTCTATCATCAATCCGGATATGGTGGGTAATATCAAGTTCTCTACCGGCGGATTCCCGGCACGCTACTCCGACAAAATGTCATCGGCACTCGATATCACTTACCGTGAACCTGAAGCCATGGAGGCCAGTATCTCGGCATCGCTTATGGGGGCATCGCTGGCGTTCGGACAGAGCAGCACTAAGTTCTCGCAGCTCCACGGTCTGCGTCTGAAGAAGAATAATTCGCTACTCAGTTCGCTTGAGACTCGTGGTGAATACGACCCTCTCTATTTCGACTATCAGACAAATATCACGTATAAGCCCTCGGAGAAACTGAGTTTCAATTTCCTCGGCAACATCTCTCTCAATAAGTTTAATTTCAAGCCTGCCGACCGTGAGACTTCTTTCGGCACGTCCATGGATACGAAACAGTTCAAAGTCTATTTCGACGGAGAGGAGCGAGACATGTTTGAGACTTATCTCGGGGCTTTCACAGCTTCCTATCGGCTGAACCGGGCAACGGCATTCGCCCTCTCGCTGTCAGGATTCCAAAGCAGCGAACTGGTGAGCTATGATATCTCTGGCGAATACTGGCTTAATGAGGCCGGAACCGGTGGCGAGGAGGGTATCGGAGGCGAGCTTGGCGTCGGGAAATATATGGAGCATTCGCGCAACCGTCTGAGAGCCTCCGTATTTCAGGCTGCTTTGAAGGGGACTACTGTAGCCGGACGCAACAATATCTCGTATGGAGTGATTTTTCAGAATGAGAAGTTTCTCGACCGCACAAAGGAGTGGGAATGGCGCGACTCTGCGGGATATTCGCTGCCTACCGGACCTGAAGGTGTGCATCTGATCTATAACCTCTCTTCGCGTCAGGACCTGTCGACCAACCGCTTCGCCATCTATGCGGAGGATGCTCTTTATCTGGAGAGTTCGAAGGCTTATATGACTCTAAACGCTGGCGTGCGTCTGTCGTACTGGGATTTCAACCGCGAAATCCTCGTGTCGCCACGTGTGAATCTCAATATTGTGCCGCTCAACAACAATCAGTGGAATTATCGTGCGGCTGTCGGGCTATATTATCAGTCGCCATTCTATAAGGAATACCGCATGGCACAGACTGACGCATTGGGAAATTCCTATATTACGCTCAACCGCGACATAAAGTCGCCGATGAGTCTGCAGTTTGTTGTGGCGGCCGACTATACGTTCCGCCTGATGAACCGACCTTTCAAACTCACAGGCGAGGCTTATTACAAGAATCTTTCGCGCCTTGTCTCATATGAGTATGACAATCTGAAAATCAACTATTCGGGTGTCAATGACTCGAAGGGATTTATTACGGGACTGGATTTCAAGCTGTTCGGTCAGTTTGTACCCGGCTCGGATTCGTGGATCACTTTCTCGCTGATGAAGACACAGCAGACGCTCAAGGGGAAGAAGGTGCCTCTCCCTTCCGACCAGAGATATTCAGTAGGCATTTTCTTTACAGACTATTTCCCGAAGTTCCCCAAACTGAGATTCTCTCTGCGCGGTGTGCTCTCCGACGGTCTGACGATGACGGCGCCGCGAGTGACCCGCGACCGCGCTTATTTCCGCGCTCCGGCATATAAGCGCGTAGATGTGGGAATATCCTATCAGCTCGTAGGAGCGCCTTCCGATGGTGTGCGCCCCTACAATTTCTGGCGCCATTTCAAAAGCATCATTATCGGGCTCGACTGCTTCAATCTCTTCGACATGACCAACGTCAGCTCCTACTATTGGGTTACCGATGTCAACAATCTCCAGTACGCTGTCCCCAATTATCTGACCCGCCGCCAGTTCAACGTCCGTCTCTCGATTGAAATCTAAGAACACGGCAGAATATAATCAATACTTCGGTTATTTTTT
>DKWX01000011.1:43916-45228 GCA_002491945.1 Porphyromonadaceae bacterium UBA7141 | reverse complement strand
AAGTCGAGGTCAACCTTCCCCATAGATGTATTGGCACGCAGATTGAAAATGTCACGGCTCATGTGAGTCTTGGGGACAATATCCTTGTTGCGCATATCGGTCAATGTGAAGCGAATGCCTGTATTGCCTGAATTGGATGAGACTGTAACCGTGTTGTTTGCGGTAAGACCGGTTCTGAAGAATCCGGAGGTATTGTCAGGTATTATAAGATATGGACGCTCCACGCCGTCAAAGTAGCGAAGGACGTTGCTTCCGTCTGCTTTCGGTCCCCAGCTCTTATTGGTATTTGAAACTGCGTCGATACTGTATGTGCCGTTGCTGCCCATACCGTAGATCTGCTGTACGTTATTCCATTTAGAGAGCTGTTTGTCAAATGTCAGTGTTCCATTATACTCTACCGAATATTTTTCTTTACCGGCTTTCTTAGTTGTGATGAGAATCACACCGTGGCTGGCACGGCTACCATATAGAGCGGAAGCGGCCGGACCTTTAAGTACCGACATGCTTTCTATATCATCTGGATTGATGCTTGAGATGCCGTCACCAAGGTCGTATCCGCCTGATGTTCCTGCGCTGCCGAAGTTTGTATTGTCAAGAGGCACACCATCGACAACATATAATGGCTGGTTATTACCGGTCATTTCAGTACTACCACGCAGAATTACGCGGGTTGATCCGGAAGGACCACCTGCGGTCTGGTTTACAACGAGACCGGCCACACGACCTGCCATAGAGTTGATGACGTTGGTTTCTTTGGCTTTTTCAAAGGCATCACCTTTTACTTCTTCAAGACCGTAACCGAGTGCCTTTCGGTCGCGCTTGATTCCAAGAGCAGTGACTACCACTTCGCTGAGCATCTGCGTACTCTGCTCCAAGGTAATCGTCATTGGCGTTTCTGTAGCCTTGACCTCCACAGGATCACTGCCGACATAGCTGATTTTCAGTGTTGCATTTGGCGATACCATCAGCGTAAAGTTACCGTCAAGATCGGTAACAGTTCCATTGCTGGTTCCTTTCTCAATTACTGAGGCACCGATAACGGGCCCTTCAGCATCTTCAACGACACCGGTCACCTTTATCTTCTGAGATGACGTTGCCGCAGCTGCGCTGGGTTCTGCATACGACTGAAGCGGCATAGCAAAGGATACCGCACCGACAAGCAGGAAACCGCACAGGAGCTTGGTTGTTAAAGTTCTCTGTTTCATGCGTATTGATTAGTTTATTTTGGTTACTTTAATCCAGTCTATATACATCGATGCCGTCTGACCATCTTTTAAGGCTGTAATGTCTTCGATGTCATAGATACCGGTGA
>DKWX01000011.1:42224-43704 GCA_002491945.1 Porphyromonadaceae bacterium UBA7141 | reverse complement strand
ATAAAAGTCATTTTGAAAATAAGGATTCCCGATAATGTCAAAACTATGAAATTTGACATCATCTACAGAAACATCAATCTTATTTTCATTCCATGTAAGCGTATATGTGTGATATTTGCCGTCTTGTAAATTTGAACCGGCATTTCCGGCGAAATATTGCTGTTCATGTCCGGCGACATCAGGGCCGTAATGGAGTGCGGTATTTACTCGCTTGGTACTTGTCCCGTCGGTGATACCTTGGGCATCTCCCATCTCCATTATATCTATTTCACCACAGGCAGGCCACTCCTGCTTATTGTTGCCCATCATCCAGAACGCGGGCCACAGACCATTTGCGGTCTCAGGCAGTCTTATACTTGCCTCAACCTTTCCATACTTAAAATACTTTTTATTCTTAGTGTTCACGCGACCTGAAACCACCTTGTTTCCGGTACGTTTAGCCGTTAGGATTAGTACGGATTTGCCATCGTCTTTCCCGACTTTGACCTGACTGGTACTATAGGATTGTAACTCTTGATTTGTCCATCCTGCCTCGTGCGTCTCTTTTGACCAGTAAGCAGAATTGAATGAATCAAAATCGTCAAAGAACACCACATCATCGACAGGTTCAACTACTGGCGGTGTCGGTGTCGGTTCATCTTTCGAGTCGCCACACCCTATTAAAGTCGCTACTGCGAACGCAGAGATGACCAAATGTTTGATATTGAAAAAGATCATGGTATTGATTAGTTGGTATATTTACTCCCACATAGACCTTATATGGGTTTTGCAAAATTACCACCGTTCGTTATCATCAAGGTTTGATTACTGACATTCTGAGGTTTGTTTTCTGACATATTATGCTATTATTCAGAACATCAGACATAAACACGTTGAACCTCATTCAATTCTGTTCACAAAATTTACTTGGAGACACCCCGAAGTGTTTCTTAAAGATAGTGCTGAAATACTTAGAATTAGCAAAGCCTGTCATCACAGCCACTTCTGTTACAGGTGTCTTTTGCTTAAGTAACTCAGCGGCTCGTTCAAGTTTCAGGATTCTTATAAATTCCTGAGGAGCTTTCCCGGTCAATGACTTCAGACGACCGAAGAACAGTGTTCGGCTCATTGCCATCTCTCGGCATAGATATTCAATGTCAAACTCGGTGTTTGATATATTTGCGATAATTATATCAACTGCCTTATCAACAAATGCCTTGTCAGATGCCGACATTTCGCTTGTCCGATTGCCTTCGGTCAGTGTAGGTTCCTCGACGATTTGTGGAATTGTCTTCACTTCGACTACGTCACCCTCGGCTCTCATCAGTGCGAGCCTCATAAGATATTCACGGATACGCTTGCGATTGTGGAGCATACCTCTGACCTTGCTTTTGAGGATGTCAAGGCTGAACGGCTTGGCGATATAGTCATCGGCTCCTTTTTCAAGGCCGTTCACAATCGCGTCATGAGTGGTTTTCGCAGTAAGTAAAATGACCGGAAT
>DKWX01000011.1:40683-41967 GCA_002491945.1 Porphyromonadaceae bacterium UBA7141 | reverse complement strand
ACGTCTGAGATGATAATATCCGGATAGTGATTCTCAAGGAATCTTAGGGCATCCTCAGCCGAAATAGTTGACACGACATTATATTCAACCGAGAATGTTGCCGTCAGATAATTCCTGAGATCATCGTTGTCCTCGACAATCAACAATGTCTCATCCTTACTCTCAGAAACAGCGGATACTACAGGAGAAGGTATGCGTATTTCATTCAAGGCCTCATTCAGATTATTCGGATTCCAGTGAATGACAGGCTCGTCATAGATACGCTTGAATGAGATTGTAAAAGTGGTTCCTGCATTCTCTTTGGATGTAAAGCCTATGTTGCCGTTGAGCATTTCCACTATACGCTTGACCTGAAGCAGACCGAAACCGTTGCCTGTTTCTTGTGACGCTCTCGCATTCTGGGCTCTATAGACATTTGTGAATATGTTTTTCTGCTCTTTCTCAGGTATGCCTATACCATTGTCGGTAATCCTGATGACAGCCTTTGACTTGTTTGCGGTTAGTGACACCTCCACTTTGCCACCTTGATTGGTATATTTGCAGGCATTCGACATGAGGTTATCAAGCATGAGTTCAAGCAGATGTCTGTCAGCTGAAACCACTACCTGCTCATCGGGAACTTGCAGGTGAAGCGTGATGCCGCGTTTTTCACCAACATTATTGAAACAACTCAATTCCTCCGACAATAGATAATTAAGATTGATCGGCTCGATGTTGACCTTTACTTTTCTCGAATCAATCTTTTCAAAATCGAGCAGCTGAGCGGTGACAGCATTAAGCTTTCGTATATTTGCGCCCGCCACATCGAGCAGATATTTAGCCTTTTCGGAAAGGCCGTCCTGTGTCTTCAGCTCTTCAATGGGCGACATGACCAATGACAATGGAGTGCGGATGTCGTGGGCTGTATTGATGAAAAATCTGATTTTGTCTTCGTCATGCTCTTTTCGCAATTGATACCATTTATACCTAATTATAAAATATATAATAAAGGCTATTATAGCCAGATAGCATATTCTGGCCCATATTGTATTCCACCACGGTTCTTCGACAGTGATGTCAATAGAGGTTTCATCTATGACTCGTCCGTCGCTTTTACGCAACGCTTTTATTTTTAGGGTATAATTGCCCGGCGGCACATTCCGGAAGCGGGCGGTACCGTCCATGGTCATTTCGCTCCAATCGTGGTCATACCCTTCAAGGATATACTGATAAGCGATGTCATTGCGATAGTCTATGTTTATTGCCTCAAAATCAACATCAAACGAGTTATGACTGGCACTGAGC
>DKWX01000011.1:25303-40328 GCA_002491945.1 Porphyromonadaceae bacterium UBA7141 | reverse complement strand
CACTGATTTTGTCGGGCGACAGCCTGACTGCGCCTGCCGTACTGCCGAAAATCAAATCACCGTTAGATGTCCTTAAAATCGAGGACTTGTTATATTCTCTGGCAATCCCGTTGATAAAGTTAAGACTGGAAACTGTTGAATCGCCTATGATTGCGAGGCCGTTGCCTGTACTTGCCCAAAGGTGTCCCTTGTCATCATGCACAAGACCGTATATATCATTTGAGGGCAATCCGTCTGACATTTTTATCTCGCGTATGATTTTCCTTTTCATATAATCATACAGGTTAAGACCGCCACCTTCGGTTCCGAGCCATACGGTACCGTCGGTCGTGAACATCATCGGGATTATATATGCACTTACGTCACGCTCCGACTGTTCCTGAAAATTTGCGTACCAGTTGTAGCTGTTTGTGATGGAGTCAATAATGTAAAAACCGTTACCGGTAGCCACACCGATTGATTTGTTGTCAATGACATTGATTGACATCACGCCATATATCTCAAACCTATGGTATAACGAGCCGTCACTATTCAGAACCACGAGTGAACCGTGAGGAGAGCCGACCCAAATCCTGCCATGACTATCAGTCTGTATTGCGAAGATATAGTTAGATGACAAGGCCCCGTCGTTCTGGGTCCAGTGTCCTTTAATGTTCCCTGACAAATCCAGTCGATACACACCGTCGCCATAACAACCGGCCAATACATTTCCGTTGCCGTCCCCACATAGCGACACGACGACTATTCCGGATAATGAATTGCGCCAGATTCCGGTACGGGGATTGTAAATGCTTATTCCGCGGTCAGTTGCATACCATATATTTCCGTCTGTCGACTCTATGATATAATTTACATTGTTGTTGCCAAGAGAGTTGGGATTGTCTTTTATATGTGTAATTATCTGTACGGGCGACTGCGACAGGCTCACCATTGTCACCCCTCCGGTATAACTGCCAATCCACAGATTGCCGTGACTGTCATTCATCAGGGCATATATACCGTTGCCGGTAAATGAAAATTCCGGTGCAAGTTCCGTGTCGACAAGCGTGGTCAGTGAGTTGGTCGTTGCATTATAAGCCAGAACACCGCTACCGTCAATGCCTATGGCAAGGCGTTCCGGGCTAAGTTTGACAATCGAACGGATTGGTTTCTGCAATAGGCTATTTTCCGCATGAATCTGGTTAACGCTGAAATCTGATAAATTCAGTTTATATAAGCCCTTATTGAAAGCTCCGATATACATGACATTGTTTCCTTCATCGAAATACAGGCTTTGTATATTGGTATCTTTAAGAAGTGCTACATCTTTAACAGCTTGGTCATTACGCATAATTTTAAGACCCGAAGAAGTCGCTGCAAACAAATAACCCCTTGCAATAATAATGTCATTGACAGCCGAGCCGGGCAGTATGGGGCGATAATCCTTATCTGACACGTATTTAAACAGGCCGTCATTGGTTGCATATAATATACTGCCGTCATTGTTCACAAGCATCTTGTTCAACACAACATCGCCGTGACTTAAGTCAGAAAGATTGCTTGTCAATACGAACGAGTCATATACGGGTGAATATTCATGAATTTTGCCCGTACTTTCGTAGGCATACAAATCTCCATTATTGAGATACAGCCGGATTATGCGACCTGCTCTATCGCCATAGAACGAGTTGCTTTCAAGCGAGTAATTTTTTAGAATACGTCCATTATACCTGTCAACCCCTGACTTGGTACTTATCCAAATAGCCCCGGACGCATCTTCAGCAAGCGAATATACCTTCTGGCTGCTAAGCCCAGTCGAATTATCAATACGCAGAACCTCCGAAATTACATGCTGACCCCCATAGCCCTTCTGTGCGAAAAACAAAAAGGCCATGACAACCACCGTAATAAACAGTCCGTTTTTAATGCTCTTTGGCGAGGTTGGCGTATAATTACCCATAATACTGCGAAGTTAGCTAAATTTCTCGACATTAGAGGCTTTACAACTCAAAAACTTTAATAATAGCATAATAGCAAAGACAGACGCAGCTGCCTCCGACACTATCATCTTCAGCCGTGTGGTATGAAAGTTCACGGTGGAGGTGGCTAATCGGCGCTGTGTACGCAGGTAGATGTCATACTTGTCTATGAAGGAACGGTCGATAGCCGTAAACGGAATGTCCGACAACTTATACTCCGTTCCCAGAAATGTTGCCAGGCATTTGTAGGTGTAATTGTATGATTTCAGTGTGCCATGAACCCGGTTCACACCGACACGCTTAGCGAAGTTCTCTATGAACGTTCTGAAATGCCTTAGGTGATGCCGAGAGTTTCGCGCTGAAAGCTGCCTCCGAGTATCTGCCTACGTTTATACGCCCCATCACCGGACACAGACCGTCATCCGACATCTCGCTCTTTTTAAGGTAGAACGAAACCTTTAATCCGCACTGTTTCATAACTCTATTCTTTGTTTGCAAAATTAACTGATATAGAGTAATTGCGTTGCAAGTCAATAGGTTGGTCAAAAATAAGTTTGGTTCTATATATAGATATATAAACCGAACCAAACCAATATAGATATGCGGTGCAAAAGAGAAATGCCCATATCAGTTTCTCTTTTCACCAGCCCCTGTCTATATCATCATACCGACCACCGAAAGAAGAAAAACAAGGCAAGTAAATAAAGTTAACGACCGCAAATTATCCATAAATCGTTTCTATTCTTTTTCAATCAATTGCCTAAAAGATTCCATTTTATTTGCTATCGGTTAAATTTGAACACTTACTTACGACTTATTTATAAATTAAAGCACTTGCTTCGCAATTCAATATGTGTCAGGCAGAGGGTGTGAGGGTAAGTGTGGCAGAGGGGTGAGTTATGTCGAGGCGGGCGTTCCAACCTTCAGGAATCGGAAGATTGTGCGACTGATGTCCTATAGGAACTCCCGTCACGACAGGGCAGCTTATGCCCCAGCGTGTGAAACGGTCGGCTATCATTGCCTCCATCGACGGGTAATTGCGGTCAGGAGAATAGTCGGTAAACGTGCCGAACACCACCGCTGCCACCTCGCGGAACACTCCCGCCAGATTGAGACGCGTCAGCATCCTCTCCACCTGATAAATCTTTTCGCCTACATCCTCAAGAAAAAGAATACTGCCGCGCATACGTCCGGGAGTCAGAATATCCCATGGAGTCGCTGCCAGGCCGTTGAGTACGGCCAGATTGCCCCCCATGATTGCTCCTTGGGTCACAGCGTGGGAATCCGGTACATTCAATATATCAGCCGGCGTAAAGGAATAAGAAATCTCGGCCGCCCCTTCCAGAATCCGTAACGTCGCATCGGCCGATCGCGTCAGCCCCTCACGGTCGGCCCCCGGACCGAGTTCAGGCTCAAGGAAAGCCAGCACCTCTGCCGTCTGCGACTCCGGCGAGCGTAGAGCCAGCTGTTTGGCCATTGAGGCATGAAGCGACGGTGCGCCTGCATTGAGCCAAAGGGCATGGAGCGCGGAGATATCACTGAATCCCACAAGCCACTTAGGATTGCATCTTACGAGCTGCTCCAGCTCCTCCGAAAGGAGATGCACGCACCCATATCCGCCGCGTGCGCACAAAATCACATCAACCGACGGGTCGGTCAGTGCCTGCTTCAGATCTGACAGGCGGTCGGTATCGGAAGCGGCGAATGTGCCGTGGCGCGGACCCTTCGCATGAGGATATACCACAGCCTCATGGCCGCAACGGCGCAGTTCGGCCACAGCGCCGTCAATATAGAGAGGCTTCACCTCTGTAGCGGGAGAAATGATAGCGAATTTCATACTTATCGGTCGGTTGAATTTATACACTTCCTTAATGCAATGTCTGGATTGAATGGAGTTGCATTAATGGGATACAGCAGACGTATCACTGTCGGGTGCAGTAGTGCCGACAGGAGAGAACAAGGCCTCAGTGGCTTCCTTGGCGGAATTTATGCCACCGTCGGCGGCGCGCCGCATCAGCTCATCGGCCGAAGGGGGATTGAGAGTCAGAGAGTCGAGGGCGTCTGGGAAAATTTCGAGCAACTCTCCCACCACAAACTGGGCCGGTGCATATCCCAGCTCGGCACTCTTCCAGTAATACATCAGAGAAAGCTCATGGTCGTAGCGCACGCCGAGTGCACGTGTATACGCGTCGCCAAGCAGAGCCGCCGCACGGGCGCTGACATCATCGCCGTCAGCCGCCAGTCGTTCCAGAATCGGTATCGCCACCCCCGGAGCCCGTCCGGAATAAAAATATAGCGCAAGAGCGAGCTGACTGTCACAGGGGAGAGAAGCCCACTTAGCTGACATCATATCCTCAAGTTTATAGGCCGCGTCGGCCAGCCCGGCATCCACAGCTGCCATATAGCACTCTTCGGCTGCAGCCGAATCACGCGGCACTCCGGAGCCGTCGCGGTAAAGGTCGCCCAGCATCGAGGCGGCCGTGGCCGAACCGCTCTCCGCCCCCTTGCGAAGCCAGAAGGCGGCCTTTTCATAGTCGCGTCTCACGATCTTGCCCTCAGTCAGCAGAAATCCCAGATTGCTCTGAGCCTTGGCATCACCGGCCACTGCGGCGCGTTCGATCCATTCCAGACCCTCTTTATTGTGTCCGAGCCGCAGAAGCCGGTAGCCCAGATAGCTGCAGGCCGGAAGATACCCCTTCTCCGCCGCGCCGTACAGCAACTGCATGGCGCGCGCCGAATCAGCCGGAATAGAGTCATCCCCCCGCTCATAGCGTGCCGACAGCCGGAACATAGTCTCCGGCGAAACCGAATCATCGGCCGTCTCAACATCCCGTCGCGGGGTAACGCCATCGCCATGCGGACTGAATGCCGCAGAGGCCACAGCCGCAATCAACAAAGGGAATATGTAAAGAATCCTGCGCATCAGTGTGGTGGGGTATTAGAAAAGAAGTGGGCGATAGCCGGATAAAAGCGTCATCCGGACGAAACACAATCACAGCCTGCAAGACACCGTCACTTCGGAGTCAGCGTCACCAGAGGGACAAGCATCTCCTGCAGCGAGATACCTCCGTGCTGGAATGTGCCGGTATAATACTGCACGTAATAATTGTAATTATTCGGATATGAGAAGAAATCCTCATTAAGAGCATAGATAAACGTGCTCGACAGATTTGGAGCCGGCAACCCGAAGCGCTTCGGATCCTTCATTTCATACACCTGTCGGGCATTATAATTCAGATTTTTCCCCACTTTATAACGCAGATTGGTATTCGTATTGCGGTCGCCCACCACTTTGATCGGATTGTCGACACGGATAGTGCCGTGGTCGGTGGTGAGAATCACCTTATATCCCATTTCGGCAAGGCGTCGGAACAGGTCGACAGCCGATGAATGACGAAACCACGACTCAGTGAGCGAGCGATAGGCCGCATCGGAATTGGCCAGTTCGCGGATCATCTTCGACTCCGTACGGGCATGTGATAGCATATCGATGAAATTGAGCACCAGCACCTGCAGCGGTATGTCGGCCATTTTCGAAAGCTGACGTATGAACTTCTCGCCACCCTGCGAGTCATTGATTTTCGTATAGGCGAAACGGTCTTTGCGGCGGAACCGGTCAAGCTGCGTCTGAATCAACTGGCTCTCATGGATATTCAGCCCCTCGTCCTCATCCTCATCCACCCAATACTTCGGATACATTGTGGCAATCTGCAGCGGCATAAGCCCGGCGAAGATGGCATTGCGTGCATACTGGGTCGATGTGGGTAGAATCGTGGTGTAGAGATTCTCCTCCATATTGAAAAACTCCGACAGCAGCGGCTGCACGATGCGCCATTGGTCGAGCCGGAAATTGTCAATCAGCACGAAGCAAACTTTCTCCCCCCGGTCGAGCAACGGGAATACCGTGCGGCGGAACACCTCGTGGCTCATCATCGGATGCTCATCCGAAGTGACCCAATCTTCATAATTACGCTTGATAAACTTACAGAAATTCGCATTGGCATCACGTTTCTGCAGCAGCAGCATCTCATCCATCTGGGAGTCGCTGTCGGCCAGTTTGAGTTCCCAGTAGACGAGCAGCCTGTAGACCTCGATCCACTCATTCACCGATGCAGCCGAATTAATCATGGCAGAAATCTGCTGAAATTCCTGCTGATACGAACTTGAGGCCTGACGTGCCACCAGCTCCGTAGAGTGCAGATTCTTCTTGAGCGAAAGCAGAATCTGATTAGGATTGACAGGCTTGATCAGATAATCGGCAATCTGATTGCCGATAGCCTGATTCATGATATTCTCCTCCTCACTTTTTGTAATCATGATTACCGGAATGTCGGGGTGGAGCTGATTGATACGCGCCAGCGTCTCGAGCCCGGATAGCCCCGGCATATTCTCATCGAGCAGGATGAGTGAATATTGCGCCGACTGCAGCGCATCGAGCGCGTCGCGCCCGTTGGAGACGGTATCCACGTCATACCCCTTCGCTTTCAGGAAAAGGATATGAGGCTTCAGCAGGTCGATTTCGTCATCGGCCCAAAGTATCTTAGGGGTATTATTCGACATATGCAATAGAGTTTCAAAGATTACGGTTCTTCCACATCGGGCGATTCATCGGCAGGAGGCTGCCCCTCTGCAGAGGGCTTCTCATCGGGGTCAAGAGGAAGATTATCGCCAATCACCTCTTCCTCCTTGGCCTCTACGGCATCCTGCTCTTCAAATCGGAAGTACTCCTCAAATGAACGTCCCTCGCGCAGAAGTAGTTCGAAGTTGGCCTTGCTGATCATAATCGGACGCACTTGTCCGGGTAGTTCGAAACCGCTCTGCGCCATCACATTACGATAATGCTCAAGCTGTCGCATATTGTCGAACCCCTTTATTATCAGCAGCCCTACATTGCCGAATGCCATCGGTTCGAGATCGAAATCCTTCACCACAAACGAAGAGAAATTAAATCTTGCCACATCATAAAGCACCTGATTTGCGTTGACCGAATCTCTCGGGAAAGCCAGCACCAGATACTGCGGTTTTTCCGGGTCTCGCTCGAAGGCGGCGGGCTGACCGTCGGCCCCTTCCGGCAGTTCCTTGTCGGTCAGGCGGATATCCCACAGAATGCCGCGTGCGTTCGACATTCCGGCATGAGGTTTGCGTCCGGCCTTAAGTCCCTTCAGGATCGCTCCGGCCATTGGGGTCATATCCGTCTCCGGCCATTTGTCGAGCAATGTTGTAAGGCGCTCGCGGAACATATCCTCGTCACCCTGCGTAAGATAAGACAGCGCATCGATAAACACGAACTTAGGCAGAATAGCCGACAGCGGATAATCCTCCTCCATCTTCTGCGTCATCCGGTGTACTTCATTATTCTTATCATCAAGATATGCCGTATAGGCTTTCTCATACATCTGTTCCTGACGTGCGTGCATCTCACGCAGATGTGTGAAATAATCCGGGTCGAGCATAGCCTGTCCATATGGGGAGTCAGGAAACTCATTGATAATCATCTGCCGCCAGTGCTCGGCATCTCCGACATCGTTTTGCCGCACTGCCATAAGATACATATTGTAGTACACGTCCAGACGATAGACATTGTCGGGATATCGCTCGTCGAGCTGCAAGAATTCCTTACGGGCCGCCGTATAATCCTCCAGACGGTCTTTCAGTATCACTCCCATATTGTAGAGTCCCTCCTGGATCACGTCATTAGAATTCTGTATTTCCTCCGGAGTGGAAGGTATCTGCTTGAGATAGAACTCTATGTTATGGGGGTCATTGGCCTTGTCGGCCAGTTCCTTCTTTGCAGCCGCTATCGAATCATTGGCTTCGCCGGAGTCTGCATCCGATTCTTCAGAGTCCTCATCCGTCGGCTCCTCCGGATCGTCCATCGAATATGTGGTCTTATTGCGTCGTCGCCAGTCATCTTCAAGTTTGCGGGCGCCCCATTTACGCTGGAACTCTGTCTTACCGGCATTCTTGGTCATTGTGTTATAGAAATACCAGGACTTGTCGGCATTCATTGTAAACGACGGAGCCGCTCCGGGCGACTGGTCAATCAGATTGTTCTCCTCACGATTGGCCATGAATTCCTCACGAGCGGCGGCCTCGGCCTCCTCTTTTTCGCGCTTAATCAGTTCGTCGACAAGCCGCTGCGCCACCTTTTCCTGTTCCTCCGGTGTCATGCGCGACAGGCGGAGCAGCGAGTCCTGCAGCTCCACATTCCCGGCATAGACGTTCAGTTCGTCGAGCACATCGGAGCGCAGTTTCAGCTTCTTATAGTCAGGGAACGTGACAGGCAGTTGCGGCACAGCCTCCGAATAACAGGGCTGTGCGAGTATATATTCCTCCTCGTCGAAATAGATATTGCCAAGAGCCAGCTGTGCCATCGCCTTGTCAATGCCATTGCGAGTGGATTTCTCTACAGCCATCAGATAGTTTTTCTTAGCCTCGGTCGTATCGCCCCGCGACATATACAGATTCCCAATCGCATAATAAATCTGGTCGAGAAACTCCTTATTGCGCTCATAGCGAGTCATGGAGCGTAGCGAACGCACCTCCGAAGCGATATTCGATCCGGTGTATACCTCCGACCGCTTGATGCGAGCGTTAAACTTTGTGCGGTAGGCAGTCGAGGTCCCGGCCGCAGCCTTATTGTAGGCCATATATGCATCCTGCTTGCGTCCGAGCAACGTATGGATTTGACCCAAAAGGAAATACAGTCGGTTTTTCTGACTTCCGGATGCCGAGCGTGCAGCCTCTGACAGATATTTCACCGCCTCGGCATACTTCTCAGTGCGAATCAGATAATTGGCCTGTACAAGATTATAGAGATTGCGCAGCTTAGATGTAGTCAGCTGTTTTTCCTTCACCAGATGCAGTGCGTTCTCCGCCTCATAATCCCAGTCAAGAGCGCAGTAGCATCGTGCCTGCCAGAGCCGGGCTTCGGTCACTACCTCCGGCAGCCATGTGAAATGTTTTGCGATATAGAAGAAAGTGGATGCCGCGCCCAGGAAATCTCCGTTAAGATACTGCGCCTTCCCCAGCATGAGCCAGGCATTGTGAATAAACGGATTAAACTCATCGCGTGCGCGGAATGCCTTCTCCTTGGCCGAGGATCCCTTTTTGCGAGGTTTCTTCTTAATGCTGTGCAGCTGAATAGCCTTCTGCATTTTCTCGATAGTGCGGGTGAAATCGCCGGAAGGCTGAGGCATTTTCTGGTCGGCCTTGGCCTCTGCGGGGTGGGTGAGCAGAGTGCGTGTATAGTCGTCTTCATACGCCTTCTCCATAGCCTTGAGCGTCTCCTTATAATGCTCGTCGCCGTTGTAATACACATTATAGCGGGTGGTAAAAGCCTGCCATTGCCGCGACATAGGCGTATTCTTCTTTGTAGAGCATGCTCCGGCCAGAAGCAGGAGCACCGCCGTCAGCACATGGCATACTGACGCGACTCTGGTGAAGAGCCGCGGACGCAGTGCGGATTTCTGGCGTGGATTGACCTGATGCATATACAGCTATAACGCATCGGCCGGGGGGTTTATTTGATTTTAAGCGCCTTTGGCGCGAAATCCGCGGAGAGTGCGGTTCGCCCCCCCTCCCCGGTCAGAGCTGGAGATAATTGAGCTGTTCGCGCAGTTCCACTCCCGAGAGGCGTCGGCGGCGCGAGATGATATGCGCCAGTTCGGCTATTGCCGGGCGCAGACGCGGATTGAGGAAGATTCGTCGGTTCTGATGCAGTATCTTGTCGTAGAGCATCTTCACCTCATCCTCTTCCAGACCGCAAGACTCCATCCCTTCTGTCTCAATTTCACGGTATGCCGCATCCATCACATTCTTAGGCACCTCCTCGCCAAGACGCACCAGCGAACGAGCCAGAATATTGCTCACCACCATCGAGGCCGTGATATGGTAATTGCGCAGCAGATTGTCCCATACCGCCTTTGGCGATACCACCGGAGATATCGAGAAATAATAATCGTGAGAGAAATCAATCATCGGACCGTCAGAGTCTAACGAGATGCAGACTATCCGGTCGATTGCATCGAGAGCGGCCAGTGAAATGGTCATTCCGGCCAGACCGTAGGCGCGGTCATCCTCGTTGCTGTATGTCAGAGTCATTGCCATGATAGTAAATGTTCAAAGATTCAGGATTTTAACACCTGCGGATGGCCGTAGGTTCATTTCAGCATCTTTAGAAGAGCCACTGGAATCCGCCTGCGAACGTGATTCCCTCTGTGGGAGTCATCGGCAGGAGCAGCGCACGCTGGCCAAGCAGATTGGATGCTTCGAAGCGGAGTGAGAAATTGCGTGTGGCATCCCATCTCACCGAGGCTGAGAGATTTGTGATGTCGGGCAGACGCAGAGATGCCAGTTCCTGACGGGACGACACCGTCGGGTCGGGGGTGGCTCCGCCCGGCACAAGGTCGGTGGCCTCCGGGTCAGTATATCCTGTGAAGATGCGTCGCACTCCCCGGTAGCTGTAGTTTACGCCAAAAGTCAGCTGCCGCACCGGCGAGAGTTCAACTCCGGCATCCAGAATCCATCGGGGCCGGTCAAGTCCGTTGAAGATACCCGTCTTGTCATGCTGAGGCGTATAGCTTCCTTTCGCTTCCAGAGCCAGCACCGATGAAGGGCGATAAGCCAGTCTCAGAGATGCTCCGAAACCAGAGAGACTGTAGCGCTGCATAGCCATGCCGTATTCGGGGGCGATACCGTCGGGCACTGTCAGTCCGGGCATCGCGGCGTCGCCATAATTCAGCCATGCCATATACCATCCCTCCATCGGCACCCCGGTCGAACTCTTGTATTGCAGATTCAGTTCGGCCGTAAATCCGCGGAACGGCGTGAGGTTAAGTCCGATATTCGCATCCAGCGGTGTATGCACAGGGCGAGTCGACTCAAGATGAGGATTGCGGCAGGGGTCAATCTGCGACATCGCAGCCAGCGTATGCAGCTCCGTGCCGCCGAGCAGATGCACATAGAATCCCACATTACGGGCCGCCACATCGAAACGCACATCGGGCGAGGCGTGGAGCGCAGCGTAATGCGTGTCGGGCGTATATCCGTCGGCATTGAAAGCCAGGTCGATATCAGCGCCGATGCGTAAAGAGAGATTCTGCTTCTGCCACTTGTAATAAGGTCGCAGCGAAAGTGTGGAATATGCATCGGGCGACCGGGAGTCGCGGGCCTCCGAATAGAAGAGCATGTCGAGAGAGGCATCAATCCCCAGTCTTCCCTTCTGGCCGAACGGCATGGCCGCGCCGCCGCTCAACGAGAGTTGAGTCTCTCGAGTTGCAGTGCGGTAACCGAAATAACGTGCCGACAGAGCCGCATTCCAGTCGACGGGCCATCCTCCCTCCGGGTCGGAGGTCCATCCCAGCCGCAGGGCCGCATCATTGAGAGTCTGTGTGGGGAGATGCATCGGCGTGCCGTCGAGGGTATACCCCGCAATATCCGGGTCGAGCCCATAGTAATTGAAATAACCTACATGATACTGTGCGGAGGCCGAAAAAAGGCCCATGTCGCTGAACTTTCGCGCATATGCCACACCGAGCGATTCAGCATAGCTCACGCGCGCATCGGCCAAATCTCCGAAAGGACGCCAGAATGTGGTGGAATTATGTTGCAGCCGCAGGTCGAGACGCTCCTCCGGCCGGCGGATCGCCCCTATGCCAAGACTCACCGAGGAATTAAGATAAGACCCCCCCTCCAGATCAAGATATCCGAGTGTGGGAGTCCCCTCGAGCGAGGCTCCAAATGCTGTGGCGTCGGCCACCGGCGAGAGTGGAATGAAATCCGCCTTCACTCCGGCAGAGGCATAATCCAGCGGAGTCTCTCCGAGCGAGAGGCGCGAGCGGTGAGGCAACTGATTGATGCGGTCAGGATGCAGCACATCGCGCAGGTAAGTGCCGTCGACACTTACCGACTCATGCAATTGTGCCGAAGCACCGGCCGGTGCTATTACGGAGAGGAGAAGAAGAGGGAGAGAATATGTGTAGGCATTCATCTGTTGAAGCTCTTTGCATTATGAATAATGATGGCGCGGGGCGCAAGGCAGGGTGTGGGCTTACCCTTCTTCTCCCGCAGCCGGCTTATTTCAGGCGCGAGGATATCATACGCTTGATATCTTCCTCCTTGCCGGGATAATTCTGCTGCAGACTGCGCAGATACTCTTGTGCGAGATAATCCTTGCCCAGAGCCGAATAGGCATCGGCCAGCACGATAAATCCGCGTGCCACCCAATACTGTTGCTCCGAGCCGGAGGAAGTGAAATCCTCCATCAAGTCGCGGGCCCGAACGGCGTCGCCGGCATCAAGAGTGCGCCCTGCCAGAGTCACGGTGCTGCGTGCGCCAAACAGCGAATAAGGATTTTCCGCCAGGCGTGTCAGAATGCGTTCGCCCTCACGCATGTCGCGGGCCGAGGCCGAATCGATGAGCGCCGTGGCCTCATAGAAGTCAGCCTCCTCAAGGGCGTCGGCATCGGCGCCCCCGGCAGAGCGGAGTCTGCGGGCATACATGAGCTGAGTGTCAGCGTTGTCGGCATTGCGCATTATTCCTGTCCAGGCTTCGGCTGCATATGCGGCGCCTCCGCGGCGCTCAAGTTCACGGTAGGCTTTCAGCGCTCCGGCGCGGTCGCCGGAGTCGGCGAGTGCCGCCGCATATATCGAATAAGCCTCTGCGATATGTCGCCCGTCGGGGAACTGGCGTATGTAGCCGCTGATTGCCGAGACATTGTCAGAATTGTCAAGATATTCAGCTTCGGCCGATTCATATGCCAGATCATCAAGATCAGCGGCATCGACTGAATATCCGGGCACGTCCTGTATGAATTCCGCGTAAGCCCCCACCTGATGAGTGGCTGCATAATGCCGGCGCAGTTCGCGGTCGGCGGCTCGCGCCTCGTCAGAGGCGGGGCGTGTCATGAGCAACTGCCGGTAGGCCTCGACGGCCTCCTCCGTATTGCCTGCCGCCATCAGAGCATTCGCCCTGCCCAGCGCCGCTTTCGAGGCTCCCGGAGCCACAGGGTATCGGTCGAGCATACGTCCGTAGGCCGCGGCCGCCTTCGTATTGTCGCCCTGTGCGGCATATGTATCGGCCAGTTCGCCGAGAGCATTCGGCAGCCATCTGGAATCTGCGTAATCACGTTCGAAACCTTCGAGTTCGCGGATTTTGCCGTTGATGTCGCCACGCAGTCCCAGCATCTGTGCATGCCGGTAGAGTGCATAGTCCGGATTCGCTCCCGCACGCATGCGTGCGAAGTCGGCAAGCGCACCCTCATAATCTCCTGTATAATACTTGCAGTCGGCCAACCGCATAGCCGCGTCGCCGCGCAGGTCGGCCGACAGCCCTGACGCCGCGGCCGCCTTCGCGAAATACCGGCGGGCCTGTGCGAATTTGTCCTGCATCAGCAGCGCGTATCCCATATCATAATCAAGCAGAGCCGCATTGCTGCCGGCGCGTCCGGAATTGATAGCCGCCGCATAAGCCTTTTCGGCCGCCGCATAATCCGACAGGGCATAAAGAGCATCGCCGAGCCAGATCTGCGACTGGCATGTCAGTTCGCGGTCGTGGCTTCCGATACCTGAAGCGCGCCGCAACAGAGGCGCCGCCTTCCCGGCATCGCCGGCAGACAGGGCCGAAGACCCGGCAGTATATAGTATCTTTTGTTGAAGCAGAAGGTCGGCCTCGGAAGGGCGGGCTATGCGGTCCATCGCCTTGATGGCCTTGTCGAAATCACCCTGGCTGTAATATAGAGAAGCCAGATTGCGCTCGATGGCAGGGGCGAATTCCGACTGTGGGTATGTGCGGATGAACTGTTCCAGCAGTTCAACCGAAGAGTCGAACGGGATGTTGCCCCCTTTCGAGCGTGCCGCTACATAATTATATAGCGCCGTCTCCGACACCTTCCGGTCGTAATTCATCCGATAGGCCTTTTCGAAATTCATCGCCGCGCCCGACGGAGATCCGATTGCCGCCTCAATCTGACCGAGATATAGAGCGGCCCCCTGGCCTAAGGCTGAATCCTCGTCGGCCGCGCGGCTGAATCGGGCGGCCGCGCTTGCGAGGTCGCCGTCACGATATTCGCAGGCTCCGAGGGCATAGAGGGCGTCAGGAGTTGCATCATCGCCGGTGCTTTCCACATACTCCGTAAGAACGGTGCGGGCCTGGTCGTAATATCCTGATTCATAGAGCGAGATGCCGAGTATCCGCTGAGTCGCGACACGCAGTTCCGGCGCCTCATTCCCACGCAGGAGATTTTCAGCCAGAGCGGCGCATCGCTGCCATTTCCCCCGGCGGAAATAGAGCTGGGCCATGTAATATTCCGGGTATATGCCGTCAGGCAATTCGCGTCGCAATTTGGCGTCATTGTCAATCTGACCGCAAAGACGCTCGAATTTTGCCATTGCCTGGTCATCGCGACCTTGAGCATAGTCGATATAAGCGTCATAATATGCAGCCGGGATACGGAACTCCTTCACATTTGCAATCGACTTTATCAAAGGGCGGGCCATAGCATACTCACCGCACTTTAACAGCGACAGAGCGAGCCTGTAGGCGCACTGATGGCGCGAGTCGGCATCGAGAGCCTCGATATCGATATTCCGATATGCGTCGGCGGCATTCTGCCAGTCATGTGCGAAAAAATAGAAATCGGCAATGTATATACGAGCCTCGCGAGCATGTATCGAGGCCGGATTATCGCGGATGAACTCCTCAAGAAGCTGCAGACATCTCGGGTCGGACGTATTGAAATATGCAGACCCGAGCAGAAACAGAAACTCCTGGGTATCGGTCGGCGATAGTGGAATGTTTTCGGTAGCTATATGAGAGAGCTGGTCGATGGTGCCCCGGAAATTGCCGGTGGTCATCATTTCCGCGCCACGAGAGAGGAATGCCTCTTGAGTGGCTGCGGCGGGTCCCGGAGGAGTAGGGGCGGCCCATGCAGCCGAAGCGATGGAAGCGGCGAGGATTATATGGCATGTTTTTGTCATCATGGCGGAATCCTTGAAAGGAGGGTATAAAAAAGAAAATCGGCTTCCGAGAGGGAAGTCGATTTCCGGTGGGCGATTACGGATTCGAAC
>DKWX01000011.1:5459-24940 GCA_002491945.1 Porphyromonadaceae bacterium UBA7141 | reverse complement strand
TAATCGCCCGATTGCGAGTGCAAAGTTACAATGAAAATCCGGAATCACCAAATTTTTCAGCAACTTTTTTTTGAAGAAAAATTTTATTTTCTTTATTATATCCTGATAATCAGCATTATCAGTGTTGCATTTTTTTTGAGGCTCAATCCTCGCGTCCCGGCCTCCCGCAATATGGCTGCCGCTATATGAGTCCCATTATTTTTGCCAGACGACAGGCTTCAATCGAATTTTTAACCTTAAGTCGGGCAAGAATCTCTTGACGATGACGGCTGACAGTGTGAATGCTGATGTGCAGTTGTTCTGCAATTGCCGCGCTCTTCAAGCCATTGCTGATTAATGACAACACCTGGCACTCCCGGCTGCTGAGTATCCCTTTGTAGTCGGTAGAGTCTAAATCGATAATTTCCCCGGTCAGAGAATTCACGCAGCGGCTCTTGCATTTGGAATCGGCAACAGAAGGGTTGTATTGACATACAGCATATCTGACATTCTCGTATTTGCTGTCGTAAATATAAAACATTTTGTGTGTCACATTTATATTTGTTCCGTCTTTAAGTATGAAACGCAATATACTCTCAAGGTAATAATCACCTCTTCGGCAATTGGGCTTATGTCTGATAAAATGAAAGAATCTCAGTTCTGCGATAAATTTAAATTCTCTCTCTTCGGGAGGCATGAGTTCGAGAATGCGTTTTTCCCAAATTGAATTTTCCCGGTCATATCCGTCCAGTCCGAGGACAGAGCCGAAGCCTCCGGCCACAATCCTGCTTTCCCCACACCGCATATCGCTTATCACTATCACACTGTTTTCAAGGCGCGCCAATGTATGGGCGTATCCTGTCAGTTCCGGCATGAGGTCGTAGTCGGTCGGCAGCGGAGCGAGGCGCAGCAGATTGTCTAGTTGCTTACGGTTGTCGTTAAAATGGTTATTTTTAGCCATTGTGCAATTACTATTAGCGTGTTAACTTTGCAAAGTTAAAAAATCTGATGGTTATAAGTGAGTGTTCCAATTTAATTTATAAAAGATTCCAGATCAAATACTATCTGTTGGATCCGGACACTTGCTGATTATCAGCTGATGGTTTAAATTTATAAAAAATATGACTGAAAAGGAAAAGATGCTTCAGGGCATGATCTATGATGCCAACAATGATGCTGCTCTTATCGCCGAGAGGCTTGAATGCAAAGAGCTGATACGCGATTATAATGATTTGCGTCCGAAAGATGTTGAAGCTCGCGACGCGTTGCTTCGGCGTATACTCGGAGATGTAAAAGGGGATATTCTGATAGAGCAACCGTTTTACTGTGATTATGGGTTCAACATCAGTGTCGGCAAAAATTTCTTTGCCAACTTCAATATGGTGGTGCTTGATGAGGCCCGTGTGGTATTTGGCGACAATGTATTTATCGGCCCCAACTGCGGATTCTATACAGCCGGACATCCTATTGATCCGATCGAGCGCAACAAAGGGCTGGAGTTCGCTCGCCCCATAATCGTAGGAAATAATGTCTGGATTGGAGCGAATGTCACTGTGGTGCCCGGCGTGACAATAGGCGACAATTGTGTGATAGGCGCAGGGAGTGTCGTCACAAAAGATATTCCAGACAACACTGTCGCCGTAGGCAATCCATGTAAGGTAATCAAATCAATAGACAAGTAGGTCAATAGGCCAATAGACCAATAGACAAGCACGCGAGACAAGTATTCAAGACAACATATTTTAGATTTTCTTTATTAAAATTTTGTAATGTAAAAACTTTTATATAACTTCGCCGATGAGAGGAAAAAATCTTCTTACGCTACTTAGGGATATTCAGTTAGCCATTAACTGAATATCCCTAAGGTAATAATAACCTCATAATTGTGTTTGATATTACATGTCGTAAATGACAGTATAGAGTCGGTTTGGAAATCATCTAAGGCAAAAGAATTATTTGCAATGGAACAGAAGATTTTTAGAAATAAAAGTCGATGTTCTCATTGTAAGGATTTTGCACTTTGTAATGAGAATAAGAGACGGTGTATTGTCAAGGTGATAAAAGCATATGGAAGAGAGAACTGGGATTTTCCAGATCCAAGATGCGTATATGCACCGGAAATAAACAACAATATGATTTATTGACGATGAAGAAATATGTAGCAGTATTGGGGCTGATGCTCGCGGGATGTCACATGGCCGCAGCCGATGTCAGAGGGGTGGTAGTGGATGAGAATGATGAGCCTGTAAGGGGAGCAAGTTGCGTGGTGTACACATTACCCGACTCTGTGTATTTCAGCAGCACGTCAACCGACCGCAACGGAGTCTTTCAGCTTTCCGAGCCGGAAACCGGCCGGTGGTACCTGTCGCTCTCGTATATAGGGTACGAGTCGCAGGACGTCGACGATGAAGCCGTGGCAGCCGCAACGGGTGCCGACGGCGCGATGCGCCTTACAATCAATCCCGCGCACAGCACACTCTCCGAAATAGTGGTAAAAGGGCGCAAACCGCAGATCACGATGAAAAACGGCATACTGTCGTACAACATCAAGGATATACTCGCCACCAGCGTAGCCACCTCCGCTCACGCGCTCCTCACCGAACTCCCGCTGATTACCTCCAACGACGGTACCACACTGTCACTTACCGGTGCGCCGATGGGGAGCGTGGTATACATCAACGGCCGGCAGTCGCAGCTATCAGCTTCACAACTGATGGATTACCTCAAGAACATACCCGCCGACCAGATTGAAAACGTAGAGATAGTCTACAATCCTTCGCCGAAATGGAAGACCACCAGCTCGGTGATCAACGTAGTGCTTCGCCGCCAGAACGCATATTCATGGAACGGACAGGTCTCCGGCTCCGGCTCATACCGCCACGACCTTTCAGGCAATATCGGCGCATCCGTATTCGGCGCACTCCCGAAAGTGTCGGCCAACGTAATGTACTCCTTCGGCGCAGCCCGAGAGACAGAGAAAGCCGTTATCGACAGCCGCCATACCGTCGGAGGCACCCTCCATGAAGTGACCGACGAGACCGAGGCCCGGCAGCAGACCGACACCCACAACGTATACACATCACTGGAATACCGCCCCGACAGCAAAAACACCCTCGGCGTGACCTGGAACGGAGTATTCACCCCCCGCTCCCACACAGCCCAACACAGCATCAACTCCGTCTACGGCGACTACGACTCCGAAATCTCCGGTCACAACCGGATGAACTCCGCGACGCTCACCTACTCGCATGTCAAAGGGGTAGAGGCAGGTCTGGAATACACCAACTTCAATACCCGCCGCAATCAGCTTATGACCGATGCCACACAGCATCAGGAAGCCCTGACCGGGCTCTCCACGCAGCAGATTGACAAAATCCGCGCCTATGCCGATATCAGCACCCCGCTGCGGCGGCAGGGATGGATCATGTCGTATGGCGGTAACTACGAATTCTCACGCAATGCCAACTTCCTCGACAACGTATCGACCGACCCCGACATCATAGGCGACTACTCCGATGCCCATATCGACGAACACATAGGGCGCCTATACTGCGGTATCCAGTCCCCGTTCCTTTTCGGTCATTTTTACTTCAACGTCTCGCTATCGGGAGAATACTACAAAGCCGGTCCGTACGACGACGTGCAGCTCCTCCCCACGGCAGTAGCCACCTACTACCACTCGGCCAACCATATATTCCAGGGTTCATACCGGCGTTTCCGTAAATATCCCTCATTCTGGCAACGTCAGGACTACGTGAACTACAGCAGTCCATACGAAGTATCCGTAGGCAATCCCGCACTCAAACCAGCCCTGTATGATGTAGCCTCACTGATGTATGTGCTGAAGAGCAAATACGTGGCCGCATTCAGTTACTACCGGGTAGGGGATTTCTTCCTAAGCCAGCCATATCAGTCGCCTTCGGCGCTGCTGCTTGTCAACCAGCTATGCAACATAGAATTCAGCGAACTCTATGACCTTTCGGTCTCCATCCCCTTCGAAGTGGCCCGGCGCCTCTACTCCACACTGACACTGGATGCCAACTACGAGCGTTTCAAATCACGCGACTGGCATTCGCTGTCGTTCGACAAGGGACGGTTCGGAGGAAGCGTGACGCTCGACAACCGTCTGCTCATCTCCACCGCCCCCAAGATTATGCTCAACGTCACCGGTATGTACAAAATGCCCTCCCTGGCCGGGCTGTGGGAGCGTCCGCACACCTGGATGCTCAATGCCGGGCTTACGGTCGCCTTCCTCAACGAATCGCTTACCGTAGAGGTGAAGGGTTTCGACCTGCTCGGCACACTCATCCCGGTGCAGCGTATCCGCCTCGACGCCCAGAATATGGACTTCGACTCGAATTACTACCAGCGCATGGTATCCCTCGGCCTGACATATCGCTTCAGAGGATATAAAGACAGGGCCACCAAGACAGTCGACACCTCACGCTACGGCATATAGAGTTACAGCATATCGCTGTGTTTGCGAAAAATATGGGAGACGGGGAATGTCCGTCTCCCGTTTTTTTGTTATTTTTGTAGATTATTTCGTTCCGGCGGAGGATGACGCCATCAGCCGCCGGAGATAATCCGATGAAACACGCGCAACTGATACCTGGTGCCGCCGCCCCCGAGCCCGGCACCCTTAGGCTACAGAAACCGTGTACAAAAACCTCCGCAAAAGAAAAAAATGACATCCACCACCCGCGACAACATATCCGCCGCCGACACGGTAGCTCCGCTTCCCGCCGCACAGAGCGCTCCGGAAGGAGTGGCGCATATACGGATAGAGGATTTCGACTATCCGCTTCCCGACTCGCGCATCGCACTGCATCCGCTGGCACAGCGCGATGCCTGCCGCTTGATAGTATCCACACCCGAAGGGGGAATTGAAGAAAGCCGGTTTGACCGGCTTCCCGACTTTCTTCCCGGCGATGCTCTGATGGTATGCAACGAGACACGCGTCATCAACGCCCGCATGGAGTTTCACCGCGCCACAGGCGCCCGAATCGAAGTCTTCATACTCGAGCCCTCCGAGCCCTCCGACTATGTGCTCTCCTTTGCCGCCCGCAGCCGGTGCGTGTGGAGCTGCATGATCGGCAATCTCAAGAAGTGGAAAGACGATGCCCTGACCCGCACTCTCGATATTCCGGGCCTTGAGCGTCCCCTCACCCTCACCGCCCGACTCCTGCCGCTGCAGGAAGGTGAGACCCCCTCGGCCACACGCCGCGTGGAATTCAGCTGGGACGACCCCTCGGTCACCTTCGCCACTGTGGTGGAACAGGCCGGCAACATCCCTATCCCTCCATACCTCAAACGTGCATCCGAAGCTGCCGATCTTGAAGACTACCAGACCGTCTACAGTCGTGTCGAGGGATCGGTGGCGGCCCCTACCGCCGGACTACACTTCACGCCCGCACTCTTCGGACGCCTGCGCGATAAAGGGGTGGATGTGCGAAAGGTCACACTCCACGTAGGGGCAGGCACATTCCAGCCCGTAAAAAGTGATGAAATCGGGGCTCATCCCATGCATACGGAGACGATACATGTGGATCTCGACGTGATATGCGCCGTAGCGGGTGCTCTCGAACATGGGCGTGAGATAGTGGCCGTAGGCACTACCTCGGTGCGCACACTTGAATCGCTACCCTGGCTCAGTGTGCTCAGCCGCACTGCCGACGTGGCCGACACCGAAGCGATGCACGTGCCCCAATGGCTTGCCTACACCACACCCTGTGAAGAAGATGGCGCCACATTGCTGCGTCAGCTCATCAGCCGCATGGAGAGTGCCGGACTCGATTCCCTCACCGGGTCGACCGCCATAATGATAGCTCCGGGATTCAGCTGGCGCATTGTCAGCCGCATGGTGACCAACTTCCACCAGCCCCAGTCGACACTGCTGCTGCTCGTAGGCAGTTTTCTTGAAGGCTTCGACCGTCCCGGATTCCCCCGTTGGCGCGAGATTTACGACCGTGCGCTCGCCTGCGCCGACTATCGCTTCCTTTCCTATGGCGATGCCTGCCTCTTAGCCCGCCGCCGCGACTGATACGAAATCCCCACCAGCATAATCCCCATCGCCATGGCCATACAGCTGCACTACAGTAGAGACGCCGCCTCAGCACCGCTGTCAGTCACCCTCCCGCTATCCAAATCGATAGCCCTCCGGGTGCTCACCCTCAACGCCCTGAGCCGTCGGCTCACCGGCCGCGAGGCTGCAATCCCTTCGCTTCCCGATGCAGGGGATGTGGCGGGAATGCTCCGCGCCATGCGCCTTTACGGCAGCGGCGGCGCCCCGTCCGGGCGCAACACCGTGCACATCGGCGAGGGGGGAGCGCCGCTGCGCTTCTTTCTCCCCCTTGCCGCCTCGACTCCGGGTCTCGACATGACCGTATCGGCCGGACTGGCGCTGTCGCGCCGTCCGCTTGCACCGTTGCTGACGGCCCTGCGCGATGCCGGTGCCGACGTGCGCCCGCTGCGCCGTCAGGGTCGTCCGCCGCTACGCATAATCGGCCAATCGCTGAGTCCGGGTGAAATCGTGATGGATCCGGGAGTAAGTTCGCAATTCGTCTCCGCCCTGATGATGGCATCCCCCCTGTGGGGGCGCGGACTTAGCCTTGACTTCGGAGGGCGCACCCCTGTATCGGCCCCATATATCGCGATGACAGCCAGCCTGATGGAGCGTTACAGCGCACGTATAGAGCACACCGGCAGCCACATCTGCGTGGCTCCCCGCCATATATCTCCACCCGACAGGATGGAGATAGAGACCGACTGGAGCGCCGTCTCCTACTTCTATCAGCTCGCGCTGCTCCTCCCCGGCACCCCCATCCATATCGACAGGCTTACGCCTCCCGCAGTGTCGCTTCAGGGCGATGCCCGATGTGCCGAGATATTCAGCAGCATAGGCGTGGCGACTGAGATTCATCCCGATGGCAGCGCCACATTGCTTTGCGATGCGGCCCGGCTGCGCCGTGTGAAAGATAGCGGCATTGTGCTGCACTACGACATGAACGCAACCCCCGACCTTGTGCCCGCCCTTGCCGTGGGGTTCTGTCTTGCCGGACTGAAATTCCGATTCACCGGAGTGGCCCACCTGCGTCATAAAGAGACCGACAGGATGCTGGCTCCGGCCACCGAACTGGCCCGCCTCGGCTATCGCCTTCGGCTCGAAGCAGATGCCATGGGGTGGGAGGGGGAGAAGTGTGCGGCCGAAGAGCAACCCATGATACAGACATGGTCGGACCACCGTATGGCCATGGCCTTCGCCCCCTCAGCGGTAATATACCCCGGCCTGAGGATAGAGCATCCGCAGGTAGTCGGCAAGTCCTTCCCACGTTACTGGGAGATGCTCGGTCGCCTCGGATTCATCATCGCCCCGGCCTGAGCGACCCGCTGCATATCTCCCGACGGCGACATCACTGCGAGTAGGGCGGCACAGCGGGAAAACGCCCGGGTCATAAGTTTTAGAAACCAACCAGAAGAGAAAATAAAGTGCTGACATTCATGACCAACGCCATGATAGGCGTTACCCTGATATCGATTGCCTCGGCAATGATCGGGACGTATATCGTCACCCGGAGAATGGTATTCATATCCGGAGGCATCACCCACGCCTGTTTCGGCGGACTTGGCCTCGGCTACTATCTCGGAGTCTCTCCGATACTGATGGCCGCGCTCTTTGCCGTAGGAGGCTCGCTCGGGGTGGAGCGTCTTTCACGGGGCGGAGCGCGGCGAGACTCCGCGATAGCCGTAATATGGGCCCTCGGGATGGCATTGGGCATACTTTTCATCTTCCTCACTCATGGCTTCGTGCCGGAGCTAAATACTTTCCTGTTCGGCAATGTGCTCACCATCACCCATGCCGACCTGTGGAGCTTTGCCGTTCTGACCGGAGTGCTGCTACTGTTCTATCTTCTCTTTTATCCGCTGATAGTATCGGTGAGCTTCGATCAGGACTTTGCCCGTACGCGCAATCTCCCGGTAGGTTTCATCAACGTGGCCATGACGGTGCTTGTGGCTGTGACAATAGTGCTCACGATACGTATGATCGGGATAATGCTTCTGATGTCGCTTGTGTCGCTGCCGCAGATGGTGGCCGAACGCTTTACGCGCCGTTATCTGCCGATGATGGTCACATCAGTCGGAGTGTCACTGGCGGGATGCATCGGCGGACTTTGGCTGGCCTACTTTATTTCCGTGCCTGCATCAGCCTCGATAGTGCTGCTGCTTGTGGCCATATATGCCATGAGCGCCTTGCGACGGTAACGGCCGATGAGATACATATATTTATGTTCTCATTCTCTTCACACCGGAATCGACTGACAACACACCGGCATATTGAATAAATTAAAATTGCATACTTGCTTAAAATCAAGATATTATGGCTAAAGACCAGACAGTATTGTTTCATTCCACTGTGTTCGGCCCGATTCACAGCAGGCGCCTCGGCACATCCCTCGGCATAAATCTTCTGCCCGACGATGGGAAGGTGTGTACATTCGACTGCGTGTACTGCGAGGCCGGATATAACGCCCAGGGCACAGGCACCACCGGTCTGCCCGACACATCACGGGTGGCCCGCGACCTTGAGGCCAAACTCCGCGAAATGAAAGAGAAAGGGGAGACCCTCGATGTGATAACATTCAGCGGCAATGGCGAACCCACGCTTCATCCGCACTTCGGCGAAGTCGTGGATATAGTCAACTCTCTGCGCGACCGTTATTTTCCGGAAGCCAGGACATCCGTGCTCACCAACTCCACCCGCATCTTCGACCCCGGCGTGGCTGAGGCCCTCGACAAGGTAGACAACAATATCCTCAAACTTGATTCCGCCATCGACCCCACCATGCGCCTGATCGACAATCCGGTGCAGCCGAGCTTCACGGTAGAGAGCCTTGTGGAGGGATTGCGGCGTTTTGCCGGGAAGGGTATAATACAGACCATGTTCCTTCGTGGCGAGCACTCCGGCAGGCGTATCGACAACACCACACCCGAAGAGGTCGATGCCCTGATTCGCGCATATAAGGAAATCTGTCCGCGCGGAGTGATGATTTACTCCCTCGACCGCTCCACCCCGGAGGAGCGCCTCGAAAAGGTAGAGCGTCCCGAACTCGAAGAGATAGCCACGCGCATACGTGCCGCAGGAATAGAAGTGATGCTCTGACCATCAGAATCACGCACTCCGCCTCCCGTCGCTGTCGGCGCTGAAGAGGTAGAAAAAAATACTTCCCTGCCGGTGAGATGAATTACATCCGGCAGGGAGGTAAATGTATTATTTTCATAATCGGCGGGGGGATGATTATCCCTGTCCGGCCTGCATCAGAGCTGAGGTGCCACGAAAGTGCGCTGCCCCAGTTCGCGGTCAATCTGGAAGAGGCCTACGCCATCGTTGCCTACAAGCGTAAGGTCGTCGATAATCTTGCGCACATTCTCCTCCTCCTCGACCTGCTCGGCGATAAAGGTATTCAGCTTCTGACGGGTTGCGAAATCTTTCTCCTCCTCGGCAGCGGCATAGAGATTGTGAATCAGGGCTGTCACCTTGTTCTCATGTTCGAGAGTATCCACGAAAGCGTCCCGTGCAGACTCCCATGAGGTAGGCACGCCTGCTATAGGCTTCAGTTCGACGCGTCCGTCGCGTGCATGCACATAGTCAATCAGAGCCAAAGCATGGGCCTGCTCCTCCTGGAACTGTATGCGATACCAGTTGGCGATACCCGAGCGACCCATATGTTCGAAATTAAGCGACATCGACAGATAGAGATATGCCGACCAGAGTTCGGCGTTAATCTGTTCGTTGATAGCATCTTCGATTCTTTTCGTAAGCATGATATATGATATTTTAAGTCTGTGTTGCTTATTAATAACGTCATGGGGTGCCTGATGGTTGCATCCCGAATTGGTGTATTTGGGACTTACGGATGCGGGGAGCGGGATTACTCCTCACCATCGGCAGGAGCCTGGTCAATGAGGTCAAGGAACTCGTCGAGTTTCGGAGTGATGATAATTTCAGTGCGTCGGTTACGCTGCTTGCCCACCTCGGTGTCATTGTCGGCGATTGGATTGAACTCACCGCGTCCGGCCGCAGAGAGTCGCGACGGATTGATGCCGAAATCATTCTGCAGACACTGCACCACAGAAGAGGCGCGGAGCGCCGAGAGGTCCCAGTTGTTGCGGATATTTGTACGCGAGATAGGCACATTGTCGGTATTTCCCTCCACCAGCACGTCATAATCACTGTAATCCTTGATGATTTTCGCTATTTTAGAGAGAGTTTCCATAGCGCGGTCGGAAATCTCGTAAGATCCGGACTTGAAGAGCATATTGTCGGCCAAAGAGATATATACCACACCCTTGAGCACCTTTATGTCAACCTCCTTCAGCTCATCTGTCGAGAGTGAGCGGGTCAGCTTATTGGTCAGCGCGATGTTCAGCGAGTCAGACTTCGACTTGGCGTCTACAAGCTGCTTGATATACTTGTTGGAAGCATTGATTTCATCCACAAGTTTGGCGATATTGGCCGAACTCTGCGACGACTGGTCGAGACTCTTGTCGAGAGTCCCCTTAAGAGAGGCCATCCCCTGACGCAACTCATCATTCGACTTCAGAGCCGCATCCAGCTGATTCCGGAGGTTGCGGGTCTCTGCATTGCATTCGATAAGATTCTCACGGGTCTCGCCATACTGCGACTGCAGCAGGGCATACTTCTTGTTGCTCACGCAGCCTCCAAGCAAGACGGAAGCCACGGCCACGAGCGTAAACACTATGCTTGTTTTCATAATCACTGATATATGAGATTAATATACTCCCAAGCAGCCGGCAAGTGGTGCTTGAAGCGGCAAAGTTAATGAAAAAAGGGAGAATAATCAAGCTTTCCCGCTCTATATTGAGCCATTATTATCCGTCGGGAGTGCCGATTGTCGATTCTGCCGATAACATTGTCAGAAAGAGAAAGAAAGGAGAGCCTCGGCGCGGTTGACGTTGGCGTGCTCTCCGCCGCAGTTCATTCTTTTTCCGGCCAGATACTCCACTCCGAGCTGCAGTCGGGGGGAGAAATCATAGACGGCGTTGATTGAAAGATACTGGCCATATTTATATGTGTCGGCCGCCGGGTCGGCCTTGGGATAATGGCGCAGCGTGGCCAGACACAAAGTGCTCGAAAGCCGAGGCAGAATCTGCACTTTTGCTCCCGCCGTGCCGCTCAGCGTGGCCGGTGCGTAGAGTCGTCCCGGATTGCCGGGGTCGGCAAGCAGGTCATAATTGCCCGAAGAGAGGTCGCCCAAATAAGCGGCGATTCCCTTCCCGTAGCAACCTGTCGCATATAGCGTCACGATGCGTCCGACTCTCACCACAGCCGAAAGCTGTGCACCCCAGCCCGCCACATGGCGGTTGACTCCAAGGTCGAGATTGCGGTAGCCCATGTCGCGCAGCACTGCCGCCAGACGCACATGGCTCATCCCCCGGTCCCACTGATACTGCCCCATCAGGGCGAAATCGGGCACAAAATCGCGCAATCGCGAAGTATGTGCATCCTCGTCCGTGGGCTGCGACGACGGCATCTCCACCGATGCGCCGAGAGTCCATCGGTTGCGCCATGTGTGCAGATACCTCACCAGTATGTTCGTCTTGTCGAGGCGGCCGTCGGCACCCGCGCCGTCGAGCGTCTCCGGAAGTGCGGCAGGGTCGGAGAAAGTTGTGGTGGCCAGACCGGCAGTGAAGTCATGCATCTGCAGCCAGGCCTTCTTGAGTTTGAATCCGGTGTGGCCGTAGCCGCTGAACCCGCCCTCGATATAGGCGCGGAAATCTCCCACCGGCGTGTGTCGCCCCATGATATTGAAAAATATCACCGAACCCGACATCGAGGCCCCGATACTTCGCATGGTCTCCGGAGTCTTAGGCAGCGTGATTTCTGATGTATTGAAATCATAGTCATCAATCATGCCGTTCCAGTCCGCCCAGCCACGCAGACTGATGGTTCCGCCCACACCCATAGCGAAATTCGCATCCTTGCTCATAAATATGAAATAAGGCGATTCGGGGTCTTGCGAGTTACGGTACTGGTCGAAATAAAATCGCGCCACCATTGACTCCACCGAGTCGCGCGGCGCGCGTGAATCGGCATCACCGCCTACGAAGATTACCTTCGTATTGTGCAGCAGGCTCGTTCGGGCCAACTCCTCGGCATACATCGCAATACTGTCCGTGGCACGCACGTCGGCAGAGGCGTCAGATGGAGCCGCGCCTGTATGGGCCATAGAGGCCGGAGTCAAAGCGCCGGCCAGCATCAGCGCCACTATTATGGTAAAAAGTCGTGATATCATATTTCAGTTTTTTGATTTGTATTATAATGAGAGACGGTTAACAATTGTTTGCACAATAGCCCGTTTTTTGTTTGAAAAATGTCGGTGACGTATTGAAGACGCATTGCCGCGTGCCCTAATATTTTAGCATATATAAATCTTAATGAATCTTGCCATTGAAAAAAGTTTAAACGACTTCGCCGGGAAAAGGAATTAATTGCTAAATTTGTGTTTTGTAGATATCGGTGTCCCGCATCTGGCTGCAATCCGCACCGCCAGAGCCTACTGCAATCCGATAGAACAGAATGCCAGGTAAGTGTTAAAATTTGAATACTTGCTTAAGCATACTGTCGTTAGTCTGAATTAGAACATCTACTTAGAGTGACAATGGAAGTAAAAGCCCACAAATACCCTACAGACTTCGGCGACATCACGCTGGTGCGCCTCGTCAACTCACATGGCGCAGCCGTGACCCTCTCGTCGCTTGGCGCCGGAATACTGGCAGTCGAAGTGCCCGATGCCGGGGGAGAAATCGCCAATGTGGCACTGGCCTACCGTAATCCTGCCGACTATATGGCCGACGGTCCTACGATGGGCAAAACCGCCGGACGTTATGCCAACCGCATCGCCTTCGGACGCTTCACCCTTGATGGGTGCAGATATCAACTTGACACCAATCTCCCTCCGCATCACCTGCATGGCGGCGCCGGAGGATTTCAGAACCGCATATGGCAGACAGAACTCCTCTCCAATGGAGTGCGGTTCACTTTGCATTCCCCCGATGGCGAGGAGCATTATCCCGGTGCTGTGGATGCAACAGTCGAATACCGCTGGAGCGATGACAATGAACTCTCCATCATGCTCAAGGCTGCATCAGACGCACCGACCGTGGTCAATCTCACCAACCATACATATTGGAATCTCGACGGAGCCGACTCCGGCTGTGCGCTCGATCATGCGCTTCAACTCAAAGCCTCTCGCTGGCTCCCTACCGACGAGACTCTCATCCCGACCGGAGAGATGGCGCCCGTGGTCGGCACGCCGATGGACTTCATCAGCCCCAAACGCCTTGGAGCCGATATCAATGCCGATTTTCCCGCACTGCGTTACGGCAAGGGATACGACAACTGCTGGGTGCTTGACCGAGAAGTCAGCCCGGCCACTGAATCCGACGGAGCCATCGTGGTATGCCATCATGCCATGTTGCGCGATGCCGTGGTGCTGACGGCCGCGCGAAGCGGACGTCGCCTGCGCATTGACACTGACCAGCCGGGAGTGCAGGTCTACACCGGCAACTGGCTTGCCGGGAGTGCTCACTGCCGCAGCGGCCGCAGCTATGCCGACTACGACGGTGTGGCTATCGAGGCTCAGGGACTTCCTGACGCCCCCAATCGGCCTGAATTCCCGTCGCAGCGCCTTAATCCCGGCTCGCCCATGATACGCAACATCCGCTATCGTTTCGACTGCGTGGACTGACACTCCGCCAGTCGGGTAGCCGGGTATATATCCCGCTTCCGGAGGAGATGCGCATCTCTCCGCATATGTAATGTGGGTGCAAACAAACGATAACACTTGCTTGTTTTGGCAGTTAGAGGGGAATGTTGTAACTTTGCATTCTGTAGCGGCTCCCCGTGACATCAACCACAGGCGGGGAATGCCGCACGGAGCCATGCCGCACATGGACTCCCACGCATTGCACACATTATTATGAAAAGTTACAAGAAACTCCTCTTTCCATGCCTGATGGCGCTGACCGCGTTGCCGCAGATTCATGCACTGCGCCTGGAGCCAATCAAATATGGCGACATGCAGAACTGGTATGTCCGCGACATAAAGGAGTCGGCCATAATCGGAGGCGACACAAAGACCCTTTACGAAATCGGACCGTCCGGACACACCTCCGGCAACAAGGCATACCGCAATCTCGGAGGCTCTCCATGGGCCACGAGCAATGTCTATGCCAAGGTATCGGGGGTGGTAAAGACCTCTTGTGCCGTAGAACCGGTCACAGTCAACGGAGCGCGTATGGCCAAGGTGCAGGCCCGCATGGAGCATGTCAAGGCGCTGGGGATAATCAATCTTGATGTCATGGTGGCAGGCACGATATTCCTCGGCGAGATAGTAGAGCCAATCACCTCCACCAAGACACCCTTCGGCAAGATGGCGATGGGGATGCCATACACGAAGCGCCCTGTGGCACTGGTGTTTGACTATAAGGTGGATATGCCCCCCGCCAACACCCGCATAAAGGCCACCGGACTCGGCAGCAAGAAAACCCTTCAGGGGCGAGATCAGGCCGAAGTCTATGTGTTGCTCCAGAAACGCTGGGAAGATAAAAACGGCGGACTGCACGCTCTGCGCGTAGGCACCGGACGCGAACGCTATGCCAGATCCATACCCTACACCAAGGGACATCGGATCAAGATAAACTACGGCGATATAAGCCGTAAGCCCTTCTATAAGCCATATATGGGACTGCTTAATGGCGAAAAAGCCTACTACGCCCGCAACTCCAAAGGCAAGCTTGTGCCAGTGCAGGAAGAAGGATGGGCCCCGGCCGATGCCGTGCCGACGCATGTGCTCGTGATGGCCAGCAGCTCATGCGGCGAGCCATATGTAGGCACCGAGGGGGTGACGCTATATATCGACAACATAGCCTTCGGCTTCTGATACCGGCGATGCCCGCCGCACATGGCATCCCTGCCGGAATCCGGAATCCGCAGTATGCCATAACAGATACACAAATACAGCAAAACATATGAAAATAGCTATTATAGGCTACGGCAAGATGGGCCGCATGATTCACGAAATACTCCGCGAGAGAGGTCATGAAGTGGCCGTGATAATCGATGAGAACAACACTTCCGAATTCTCTTCGCGAGCTTTCGCCTCCTGCGATGTGGCCATAGAGTTCACACGTCCCGACGCAGCAGTCAACAACATACTGCACTGCTTCGCGGCCAAAGTGCCAGTGGTGAGCGGCACCACCGGATGGCAGTCGTCTCTGCCCGAGGTGAAGGCTCTCTGCGACAAAGGAGGGGGCACTCTCCTTTGGGCCTCCAATTTTTCTATCGGAGTCAATGTGTTTATGGCCCTCAACCGCTATCTGGCCGACATTATGGGCAACTTCACGCAATACAAGCCGGAGATGACCGAAGTGCACCATGTGCATAAACTCGATCATCCAAGCGGCACTGCCATCACCCTGGCCGAGCAGCTCATAGCCCATTCCGACGGAATCTCCTCTTGGGAGGAACCGGCGTCTGATGCCGTGCTCCCTGTACCCGATGGTGTGCTCCCGATACACTCGCGCCGCGAAGGGGAAGTGCCGGGCATACACAGCATCACATGGGACAGTGATGTGGATACTATTACCATCACCCACTCTGCCAAGAGCCGCAGGGGGTTTGCCATGGGAGCCGTGCTCGCCGCCGAATGGCTTGCCGGAAGCAAGAGCACCAATAACAAGGGTGCCCGCCATCTCGGATTCTACACGATGGCCCAGATGCTCTCCGACTATACCCGCACACATGGGATATTCGTATAAACCGAACTGACAAATGGAACCTGACAACAAGAAACAACCCCCTCTTTCCCCGGAGGAATCCGACCACACTATAGGGTCGCGCCCGACTGCGGCCGCATCCGGACTTATCGCTGAAGAAGAACACCTGTCATTTATGCAGGATCTGCGTCGGCGCCTGCGTGTCGTCAAGACTACCCGCTGGATACGCTTCGCCATTGTATCGCTGCTCTTCTGCGGGTTTGTGGTATGGCTCGGCAATCCATGGGTGGCCCTGCTCTGGCTGCTGCTGCTTGATATATATATCACTGCCTATATCCCCTGGACATGGTGGAAAAAGAGCGGCAACAAGACTCTGCGTGCCGTAATGGCCTGGGTCGATGCTATCGTCTACGCTCTGGTGCTCGTCTATGTGATATTCGCGTTCGTGGGGCAGAATTACAAGATTCCTTCATCATCGCTCGAAAAGTCGCTTCTTGTGGGCGATTTCCTATGGGTGAGCAAGGTGGTCTACGGCCCGCGTGTGCCCCAGACGCCTCTGCATTTCCCACTGGCACAGCACACGATGCCCGTCGTCGGCGGCAAAAGCTATATTGAGAGTCCTCAGCTTGAGTATCATCGCCTGCCCGGTCTGCGCTCAGTAGAGCGCGGTGATATCGTGGTGTTCAATTATCCGCAGGGCGACACCGTGCTGACTGCCGCTCCCAATGAAGATTATTATATGATATGCGCGCAGCTGCGCAAGAACGGTGTCGGCAATCCCGCCGCCTTCATCGCATCGCACCCCGAGCGATTCGGCGATGTGATAAGCCGTCCTGTCGACCGCCGCGAGAACTATGTGAAGCGTTGCGTCGGCCTGCCTGGCGAATGGATTGAAATCCGTGGCGACGTGATTTACATCAACGACAAGCCGCTTCAGGATGCCGACCATGTGCAGTATAACTACATCATCCCCGTCAATGCCGTAGTCCCGGCCTCTCAATGGAGTGAAATCGGGGTGCGAGTCGAAGACCACGGAGCCGCTCCCGCACAGGTGGACTTCATCCCCTTTCCGTTCTATGACGTGCCCCTTACGAAAGAGGCTCTTGCGACGGTGCGCCAATGGCCTCAGGTGGCCGGTGAAATCGTGCGCGAGGGTGAAAGCGGATATTTCGACATGGGGGGAGTGTGGCCCCAGTACGAACCCTATGGCTGGACTCGTACAGATATGGGAGCCTTCTGGATACCCCGGCGAGGCGTGACGTTGCATATCACCCCCGACAACCTCCCCATCTACCGCCGCTGCGTAGAAGTATATGAAGGTAATAAAGTGGAACTGCGCGACGGCCGCATCTTCATCAACGGCAAAGACAATCCCTACTACACCTTCCGTTACGACTATTATTGGATGGAAGGCGACAACCGAGACCGCTCGCTTGATTCGCGTTACTGGGGCTTCGTGCCCGAAGACCATATCGTGGGTAGTCCGATGGTAGTGCTCATATCAGTCGACGAGGAGAAAGACCTTTTCGATTCCGGTAAGATACGCACTGAGCGGATACTCGCCAATCCGAATCCCGACAAAAGCAAATCTGCGGAAAAGGGATGGAACTGAATGGATATCCACCTATAGATACCGCCACGGCCGATGCCCACGAGTCATCGGCCGTGGTGCCGTATTTCCCGTCGCTTGGATATTACCGTCAGTGGATGCGCCTCCGGCTTTCGGAATCGGAAGATAATGTAGCTGCCGCAGCGCATATTCTTGCCGACACCCCGCGCGATAAGCGCCGCCGAATGGCGCGCACGCTGATAGCCGGCGCGCACGGTCAGCCGCCACTGACACTCTCGCTTCCGGTGGAGGGGGGAGGAGCGGTGCTCAGAAAAGGGTCGGCCGACCGCTGGCGAATCTCTATGCATGGCCGCTGGCCGGCTGTACACCTCGGAGCGCTCGAAGCCGCCTACGGCGCCACCCCCTTCTATGCGCATCTGCGCCCTGGCCTGGAGAGAATACTGCGTTCGGCTGAAGCCGGGTCACGGTTTGCCACTCTTACAGAGCGGCTGCACTGCATGAGCCTCACGCTGCTTGAAGTCGAGGCACTTCTGCCGGAGCTGCGCCGCATGTACGCCTGCAATCCGGAAAGACTGCACCGTCTGGCTGAAGAAAAAAGCACCGGACTGCACACGGATATGGCATTTATCGACGTTATATTCAGAAAAGGCCGCGAAGCGCTCTTCACACTGCTCCCCAATGATAACGACAACGCTCTTACATACTGATTCACACATGCCGGCCAACCAATCCCACCCCCGCATATTCTGCTGCCGAAGGGGGCGAGGCCGATTCTTCCTGCACGGCATGTGCCGCGCGTTGCTCCTCGCTGTCATAGTGGCGGCGGGTTGCGCCACGGCAAGGGGTGATGCCCCGGATTTGCCCGAACTTAAGGTGAAGGCGTATCTCGGTTTTCAGCGTTTTGTGGATGAATATGGCGACACATGCCGCATGACCTACATCCGCGAGGTAGTGGTGTATCCGCCGATGAAATTCAAAAACAAGAAAGAAGAGGAATTCTACTGGCGCACCGTGCGAGATGTGCGCAAGACTCTTCCCCTTGCCAAACTTTGCTTCACCACACTCTGCGAGACATATGAATATATCCAGACCATCCCCGACAAGAAAAAGCGTGAGGCGCACCTCAAGCGTCTCGAATCCGAGATATTCGAGCAATATAAACCAGTGATGAAGACCATGACTAAAAACCAGGGGAAGACACTCCTCAAACTCATCAACCGCGAGACCGACCAAAGCTCCTTTAATATTGTAAAGGCGTTCTTAGGGAGTTTCAGGGCCGGATTCTGGCAGACTTTCGGCCGCTTTTTCGGGATGAACCTCAAGGCGGGATTTCATCCGGACAAGAATCGAGAGGATGCGATAATCGACCGTGTGGCCACTCTGATAGAGCAGGGAGCCTTATAAGGACAGGCAATGTCGGTCAAAACCAAGTAAGTGCCGTGGTCGGCTCGTCGTGCAGTCGAAAATGTCAGAGTGCTCCTTCGCTCCACTCTGGAAGCGGCAAAAAAGAAGCTGCAGATAGTATAACAGCTTTCCTCTCAATTACTATCGGTTAAATTTGAACACTTACGATAAATCAAATTTGAACACTTACTTAACACTTGCTTGATTTTATGGGAAATATAAAAAGAATTGCATCGCGTCTGTTGTCGCAGATACTGATACTGCCGATTCTTTTCTACCGTGGCGCCATATCGCCTCATCTGCCACCGTCATGTAGGTTTACCCCCACATGCTCGGCCTATGCCATCGAGGCATTGAGGAAGCATGGTCCGCTAAAGGGGTTATGGCTGACGCTCCGGCGTCTTTCGCGCTGCCATCCATGGGGAGGGAGTGGCTATGATCCTGTGCCATGACCTGAATGCAGGTCGATCGAGACAAAAAAAACATGCAAAAAAAAACGACTGGCTAAAATGCTTGTATTCAGCAGCTGACATACTGTAAGAAAAAAACTTCAAAATTTCTTGTCGAAAAATTTGGTGGAGTCGGAAAAAAGTACTAACTTTGCACTCGCAATCGGGAAGGAATAAAGCCCGAGCGCAAAGAGAGGCAAAGAGATGCTTCTGACGATACAATATCAAAGCAAGCCAAAAGGCAGCCTCCAAAAAGGAAATGGTGCGGTAGTTCAGCCGGT
>DKWX01000011.1:4967-5137 GCA_002491945.1 Porphyromonadaceae bacterium UBA7141 | reverse complement strand
CTTCGGTTTCCTGCTGCTCTTTTTTCAGACTCGAAACAAGATGACAGACTTTGCATTTCCAATCAGACTAAATATGAGTCTGATAAAGATAAGGTAAAGAAATGCATCTGACGATATAAGCGGGCCGAAAGGCAGCCTTCAAAAGGAATGGTGCGGTAGTTCAGCCGGTT
>DKWX01000011.1:3072-4605 GCA_002491945.1 Porphyromonadaceae bacterium UBA7141 | reverse complement strand
CTTCGGTTTCCTGCTGCTCTTTTTCGTATTTGCCATAATGAGGTGGTCTGGACTCCTACCTCAATGAGCCGCAGAATCACAGGCTCTATTGTAAAGGAGCTGTGTGGCTTATCGGCCGACAGCCGGTAGAGAATGCCTATAGTACACGCTGTGCGGTTATATACGCAGAGGCTCAGACGGCGCCCGTATGGCTGACTCGATTTCCATCATCCCTAACTCCTAATTCCGCTGAAAGATTATGATTGCTGTCATCAATGGTCCGAATCTCAATCTGCTCGGACGCCGCGAACCTGAAATTTACGGTCATGAATCACTTGAGGATATCAATAACTGGTTGCTTAACTGTGTGTCACGCATGGGAGAAAGCGGCATGATTTTTGTGCAAAGCAACAGTGAGGGTGAACTGGTCGGTGCCGTTCAGGAGGTGGGTTTCGACCCGGCGGTGCGTGGCATAGTCATTAATCCCGGTGCATATGCACATTATTCGGTGGCGCTGCGCGATGCAATCTCGGCAGTTCCGGTGCCTGTGATAGAAGTGCATCTTTCTAATATTCATGCCCGCGAGGAATTCCGGCATAAGAGTGTCACTGCCGGAGCATGCGCCGGAATGGTGTGCGGTCTTGGCAAACGTGGCTACCTGCTTGCAGTGGAGTATCTGCTTGCCTCGGGCGGCGGAGTGCGCTAAGATTCTTCATCATCACAGGCTGATGATAGCCATAAGTTGCTGTTTAGGCAAGTGCTCAGATCCAACCGACTTCACTGATTATCTCCCATCCCGACAAACTTAATGGAATACAACGAACGACTATTTGACTATATCGAAGCCCACATCACTGCCGAACCGGAGAGTCTGCATCGTCTGGAGCGGCTGTCGCATCTGCGGATGGTGCACGGACGCATGTGTTCCGGCCACTGGCAGGGACGCCTGCTGAAGATGCTCACAGCCATGCTGCGCCCCGGGCGCGTGCTCGAATTGGGCACCTTTACCGGCTATGCCACGCTCTGCATGGCAGAAGGGCTGGCCGACTGCGGCGTGGAACTTCATCCGGGAGTCGTGGACACGATAGAGATTTTTGATGAGAATGAGGATTTCCTGCGCGACGTGTTCTCGCATTTCCCTCATGGAGAGCGCGTCAATCTGATGATAGGGGATGCTGTAGAAATCATGCCGCGTCTTCAGCCGGAATCCTACGGCATGATATTCATAGATGCCGACAAACGTCTCTACCCGGAATATCTGCGTCTGGCCGTTCCGCTGCTTGCCCCCGGCGGGTGTATCCTCGCCGACAACACCCTATGGGACGGCCATGTGACTGACCCGTCGCGCCACGACGCGCAGACAGCGGGAGTGAGCTGTTTCAACGAGATGGTGGCCGCTGATTCCCGGCTCGAATCGGTGATTATCCCGCTCCGCGACGGCCTGACTCTGATAAGGCGTAAAACAAACGCCCCCTCAGCTACGTTTCTTAAATAGATAAGTAAGTGTTCAAATTTAATTTATACAATATGCGGGACTGTTTTTTAGTCGATTCC
>DKWX01000011.1:0-2847 GCA_002491945.1 Porphyromonadaceae bacterium UBA7141 | reverse complement strand
CGCAGATTGTATAAAAGATTCCATCTCAATTACTATCGGTTAAATCTGAACACTTACTTACATGCCGCATGGCGGCCGGCACTGACGCGGCCAGTTCCGCATGAGTGGCCTGCCAGAGGCAAATGGGGCGTGACAACGGCCTCAAAATATAATATATATATAAACCCAAACCCGAAATAGATATGGAAGGAAAACGCCAGGCAAAAATAGCCCGAATGCTCCAGAAAGAGTTGAGTGAGATATTCCGTCGTCAGACGGCGGCCATGGGCGGTGTGCTCGTGTCGGTAAGCGCCGTGCGTGTAAGTCCGGACCTTAGCATCGCAAAGGCATATCTGAGCATCTTCCCGCCGCAGAAGTCGGAGGAGATACTGGCCAATATTCAGCGTCAGGCCAAGACAGTGCGCTATGAGCTGGCACAGGCCGTGAAGTCGGTGCTCCGAAAGACTCCCGAACTCAGTTTCTATCTTGATGACTCGCTCGATTACATCGACAATATCGACCGTCTGCTCGACAAGTGAATTCTTGCGGGACAGTCCGCGCCGTTGCCGGCAAGGGGATACAAAAGATATCGGCTTCCCCTCCCTGCGCGGGGACATGCAGTGCGCACCCCTGATTCCAATACACTACACAGACGCAGAAGCATAAGAGCATGAGGCTTGAGGCAGGTATCGCATGGCGCTACCTACGTAAGAAGAAATCGCATGGCGCGGTAAGCGCCATAGCTGTGGTGTCGGTGGTCGGCGTGGCGGTAGCCACGGCGGCCCTGGTCTGTGTGCTTTCAGTGTTCAACGGATTCCGCGATATTCTTGTGTCGCAGAGCGACAGGATACTGCCTGATATCGAGGTCACTCCGGTCAAAGGGAAGGTGATAGCCGATGCCGATTCGCTTGCTGCCGTCATAGGGGAGATGGATGATGTGGAACTCGCCTCGCCAGCCATTGCCGAGCAGGCTCTGGCCATCTACGGACAGCGTGAGATGCCTGTCATAGTGCGCGGTGTCGATCCGCAGGCGTTCCGCCGCTACACTGAGGCTGATTCGCTTATAGTGGCGGGGAATACACTGCCGTGGGATGCCATCGATTATGATCCTCCGGCCTCGCTGATATCCGTAGGCGTGGCCTCGCGCCTGCAATGTCTGCACTCGGGAGAGTCGCTGTTCCTTTTTGCACCCCGCCGCGAAGGGCGCATCAATCTTGCCAATCCCGCCGCATCGTTCTATACCGACAGTGTGTGGGTGACCGGCATTTTCGAGAGTCTGCAGAGCGACTATGACGCCACATCGCTGTATGTGCCTATAGAGGTGGCACGCGGATTGCTCGACTACGACAGTCAGGCCTCGCTGATAGCTGTCAAGGCGCGTGCGGGTGCCGATCCCGAGCATGTCGCCGATGAAATCTCACGACGTATCGGCGATGCCTATCGTGTCAGCGATCGCTTGCGCCAGCAGGAAGTGAGTTTCCGGATGGTGCAGATTGAGAAATGGGTCACTGCATTGCTGCTGCTCTTCATACTCATCATAGCCTCGTTCAATATCATATCGACCATGACGATGTTTGTGCTCGAGAAGCGCCGCCAGATGCTCACATTCCGAGCGTTGGGTATGCGTTCGGGTGCAATCGGAGCCGTATTCGGCTGGCAGAGTCTTTACATCACTCTCATGGGAGCTGCCGGAGGAGCATTGCTCGGGATGGCACTGTGTGAACTGCAGTCGCGCTACGGACTGTTGCGCATGGCAGGCGATGAAGCCGCCATGGTGGTGCACGTCTATCCGGTGCATTTCATGTGGGGCGATCTTCTTGTGGCCGGGGTGCCGGTGCTGGTCATAGGAGGTGTTACTGCCTGGATAGCGTCTGCATTTGCGCGTAGCCGCATCGTGGAAACGCGTCAATAAATGATCCAGGTGTGGCATTGATGATTTCCGCTCCCAGGGTGCGCGCATAGTCAAGTATATCGAAATAACTGCGGAAGGCCACTGTCAGACTCCCCAGGATGTCGTGCAGGTGATAGCCGGCATATTCGGATGTGACACGTTCCCGTTCTTTCTCATTGTCTTTATAGAAATGCGGCTGGACGCTGACCACATGATTGGCGTCGTCCACCCAGAGCGATTGGCTCCATGTATGGTCGGCTCCTACAAGGAAGATGCGTCGGTAGCCGCTGCGGAGTGCGGTCATGATTGCCGGAATCAGCACGTTGCGGGGGCGCGGCATACCCCATCCTCCGCGAATCAGGGCGCGGCTGAGCGCCCCTTTCCCCTCTACAGGAGTAAGATTAAACCATCTGAGGCTGATGTAGGCCGGGAGTGAGGCGGTCAGCGGGCGGGCCATATGACGATGTGACAGGGGGAGCCAGAGGGTCATCGGCCAGTTGACGCCGGCAAGACGATTCCAGAGTCCGGCTACATTCGGGTCGCTTTCCCGTCCATTGAAGAAATGGGGGTCGGCAAGGATGTAGAGTCGCGGGCGCAGCGAGCCGAATTCAGGGGCGTTGGCCGCGAAATTGACTGCCATCAGGTCAAAACCCTCGCGCAGTGTTTCCCCTTCGTCGATAAAGGAGCGGAGCGACGGACCGTTGCCCATCACAATCAATGGCCGCTCATGAGGGGCGACGCCTGCCGAGGGACGGCGTGAGCGTATCAGCACCTTGGCCAGCGAGGCGAGAGGGGTGAAGAGACAGGAATTAAGATGAGAGACTAATTTTTCCATAAGTCATAGCAGTAGACAGGGCTTTGCAAAGCGTAGTAAGTAAGTGTTCAAATTTAATTTATACAATATGCGGGACTGTTTTTTAGTCGATTCCGGTGTGGAGCGAAGGAGAATATAAACATATTCGACTGAGCGACAAGCC
>DKWX01000018.1:4860-18945 GCA_002491945.1 Porphyromonadaceae bacterium UBA7141 | reverse complement strand
TAGTGTTTACCTCCTACTCGATTACCCTTAGAATAAGGCTCGCAAAATGTAAGCTTTTTTATTCAACCCTTTTTATCACCACCATATCCCGCCGCCGGTGATGGTTTACCATGGGAAAGCGGGAGAGTAGGTAATCGCCCCCTTAACCGAAGAGGTTCTCAGAAATGTGGACCTCTATTTTTAAAACCTTAGAATAAGGCTCACAAAATGTAAGCTTTTTTATTCAACCTTTTTTATCACAGCCTTCTCGCGCAGCCGGTGATGGTTTACCATGGGAGAGCGGAAAATCTGCTTTAGCGCCACGCCGGAAGTTAGCTGCAACCGATAAGGAGACGTTCTTCAGAGTTGCGGATGAATATTGCATTCTGTCGCGCTCTGGAGTATATGAATGCCATAATCCGATAGCGCGGGCGGCATGTAATCCGGAGGTATGAGAAGATGTGTCAGACAAAAAAGTTGGAGAGAGTCTGATATGACTCTCTCCATGAGTGTGTACGGATTATGATTCCGTAATTCTTCCGGTTACTATGTTAACATTACCTTGTGATTTCCGGGGGTGAGAAGTTTGTAGTAGCTTGATATCCAAAGCGTTGCGTCGGTTTAAAAATCATTATAGCAACTTATTGGCCTTCAAGCGGATACGTTGTTCTTTACCGATCTGTTGATGTTAAAGTAAGTATTCAAATCTAACCGATAGTAATTGGAAGGGAATCTTTTATACCATCTGCGGCTTCTTTTTTGTCCATTCCTGTGCGGAGTGGAGGAGAATATAAACATATTCGACTGAACGACAAGCCTGAAGCGGCTAAAAAACAGTTCCGCATATTGCATAAATTCAATTTGAACACTTACTTATCCATCTGGATAATTTTACTGTGGTGTATAGCTCTCGGGTCATTCCTCGGTATGTAACATATATTGAAGAGATTATGGTTTGATTTTTACGAGCATAACTTTTGCATCTCTCACAGCCTCTGCGCGGTGACGCACTCCGTTACCCAAAAGAATGAACTGCCCGGCCTGAATGGTATGGGTAGTGCCGTTAATATCAAGCAGCAGTTCACCTTCCGTGACAAAGACCATAACTTCTGCCGGAGCGATGTGTTCCGACAATTCCTGACCGGCGCTAAATGTGAGCAGGGCAATCCCTCCGTGACCGTTGTCAAGAATATTTGTGAATGTGACTTTTTCCATGTCCGGAGCAGTCAGCGACGACAGCGTCTGCACTTCTCCGAATTTCAAATCTGTAGTAAGCATATTCTTCTCTTTTTAGTTTTCTCTTTCAACATCGGATTCCATCTTGTGGTTTTGTGGAGTCCGCATATCTGACGATGTTTTTGCATTGTTATGTTTAATTGGCATGGTTGCTATTGTAGCAAGTACTTTTTTTTGCTAAATTTGTAGGTTAAATCGAAGATAACTCATTTTTCGGATTATGATCACTAAAAAGTATAACCTCATCAATAATGTCGGGGGATGGATTGTGTTTGCAATCGCCCTTGTCACTTATTGGCTTACGCTCGAACCCACGGCCTCTTACTGGGACTGTGGCGAGTTTATCATCCAGGCCGACAAGCTGGAGGTGGGTCACCCGCCGGGTAACCCGATCTTCATGCTTACGGCTCGTTTTTTTGCCAACTTTGCGCCCGATGTCACTAAGATATCCGTCATGGTCAACGCCATGTCGGGGCTGCTGAGTGCGCTTACGATTCTGCTCCTCTTCTGGACGATATCGCATCTTGTGCGGCGTCTTGTCGTAGGCAATGAGGATTATACTGTCATGGATACATCGGCCTCCAAAGGTGGCGAACTCTTGTTGAGTCAGTATCTCATTATAATGGGTTCAGCCGCCGTCGGCTCTCTGGCTTATTGTTGGTCGGATACATTCTGGTTCTCGGCTGTGGAAGGGGAGGTGTATGCCTTCTCAAGTTTCTGCACGGCGCTTGTGTTCTGGTTGATTCTTAAATGGGAGAATCGTGCCGATAATCCGGAAAGCGACCGTTATCTTGTGCTGATTGCCTATATCATCGGCGTCAGCATAGCGGTCCATCTGCTCAACCTGCTCTGTATTCCTGCTATTGTACTTGTATTCGTCTACCGCAAGTACAAGAATATGAATCTTATGAAATCACTCGGCGCGTTGCTCGTGTCGTTTGTCATCATCTTCTTCGTACTGTACGGTCTTGTGCCGGGATTCATCAAGGTAGCCCAGCAGTTTGAGCTTGCCTTTGTCAACGGCATGCATCTTCCGTTTAACAGTGGAGCGCTTGCCTACGGCATCGTGGCTCTTCTCGTATTCGGCTGGGCGCTATATGAAATCGGCAAAGCCCATGACAGCCTTAATGCGCGTCTGGGATTCCTGCTTGCCATCACTATATCAGGCATGCTCTTCATAGGGCATAGTGCCTGGATCGGGTGGGTCATGACCGCACTGCTTGCCGGCTTCCTTTTTACAAGATATTCACGTTTTCTCACGCGCCGCGTGATGAGTGTCATGATGTGGAGCGTAGCCGTGATATTCGTAGGCTACAGCAGTTATGCGCTGATACTGATTCGTTCGTCTGCAGACACTCCGATGAATCAGAACTCCCCCGACAACGTATTCGATCTTGCGTCATATCTCAACCGCGAGCAATACGGTGAATATCCTCTGTTCTACGGAGAGACACTCTATAGTTCGCCACAGCGCATTCTTGGAGGTTATAATTCGGAGAGTGTAGGCACCTGGCCCGACGGCACGTCGGCCGAACTGCAACGTCCGGTGTATACCGGTACAGTTGTGGAGGGTGGCAGTCCGCTTTACTCGAAGGGAGTGGCTGGAGCAGTGCCTCACTCAGAGTACGACCTTATTTCAGAAAGCGAGAAGCACCGTAATGCCGAACTGGCTGAACGCGGGGGCGACTATTATGTGGTGAAAGACCATAAGCCTGAGGCCCGGATGAATCCTGAACTCAACATGCTTTTCCCGCGTCTTTACAGCCGTCAGCACGTAAAGCAGTATCAGAGTTGGGTTAGTCTCGACACGATGCCCGGTCAGCTTGTGGCCGTATCGGCCATTGACCGGCAGACGGGAGAATCTGTGCCCGAACTCAACCTTTATGCGCAGCCTGAGGTCAATGAGATGACACAGACGGTATATTATCCTCAGAAGTACGTATTCAAGCCTTCCTTTGCGCAGAATATGGCCTACTTCTTCAATTACCAGCTCAACCACATGTATCTGCGCTATTTCATGTGGAACTTTGCCGGGCGCCAGAATGATATCAACAACCAGTATGGCGAACTCGATGCCGGCAACTGGATTTCAGGCATCCCCTTTATCGACAACAGCCGCCTTGGCGACCAGTCGCTTCTCCCCGATGACCTTGGCAGGAACAATGCAGGCCACAACGTATATTACATGCTCCCTCTCATACTTGGCCTAATCGGTCTGGTGTGGCAGTCGTTTGCCGGGAAGAGGGGTATTGAGCAGTTCTGGGTGGTGTTCTTCCTCTTCTTTATGACGGGTATCGCCATTGTGATATACCTCAACCAGCCTCCCGGGCAGCCGCGTGAGCGCGACTATGCTTTCGCAGGTTCATTCTATGCCTACGCCATCTGGATCGGTATGGGTGTGGCCGGACTTTATGCCATGGCCTGTGCCATGCTGAAGAAGGAGCGTCAGCGTGCATTGGCTGCCGGTGGTGTGGTGGCGCTTGGACTGGCAGTGCCGTTGCAGATGGTGTCGCAGACATGGGACGACCATGACCGCTCCGGACGTTACGCCGCACGTGACTATGCCATAAATTATCTTGAGAGTCTGGAGCCGAATGCTATAGTATTCTGCAACGGCGACAATGATACATTCCCGCTATGGTATGCCCAGGAGGTGGAAGGTGTGCGTCCTGATGTGAGAATAATCAATCTCAGCTATCTTGCATCCGACTGGTATGCCAATCAGCAGCGCATGCAGAGCTATGAGAGCGCTCCTGTCGACTTCACAGCCACTCCGGCCGATGTGGCATATGGCATAAGCGACGTCACAGTGCTTCCTTACGACAACAATGCTCCTGCCGACCTGCTTGGCAGTCTGAAGCTCCTTTATGCCGGGAAGTCGGTGGATGAAGGGTCGGGGTATCGTATGCTGCCTTCGTCGGTAGTGAAGATCCCGGTCAATAAGGAGGTCGTGCTGAAGCGCGGTCTGGTGGATGTGCGGGATACTGCCGACATCGTGGATGATATCGTCATAGATCTCGGCTCGTCGACATCCTATCGTACCAAAGGTTATCTCGGTCTGGGTGAAGTGCTGATGCTCGACATCATCGCCACCAACGCCGCCGAAGGGTGGCCGCGGCCGATATACTGGTGCTCTACGGTGGGCGATGAATATCACCTTGGTCTGACCGACTATCTGCGTTCCACCGGCATGACGCATCAGCTCGTGCCGACTATGCAGGCCGGGAAGGCTCCGCGCACTGACCGTGCCTATGGCAATATAACAGGCAAATACCGCTTCGGAGGTGCCGAGGCTGAAGGGAAGGCACCTTATTTCGACGAGACGGCTCGTCGTATGCTCTTCTCTGTGCGCAACTCAATGGTAGAGACTGCCAGTCAGCTTCTCTACGAAGGCGACCGGCTGAAGGCTCAGGGCAATACGGAGGGTGCGCGCAAGGAGTATGACAAAGCAATCTCAATGCTCGACCTTATGATGGCCCGCACTCCTGAAAGCGTGGCTCCGCTCGACATGTACCTCGGTCTGACAGCTGCACAGATATACTGCGAGATCGGCAAAGAGACAGGCGACAGCAGACTCACCCGCCGCGGACTGGATATGCTCGAGGGGATGATGGCCCGCTATGCGCAATATGTGCGCTACAGCTCGATGATGGCATCACTTTATTATTCGCCATCGATGACGTATGATTCGAAATACAGTCCCTACCAGTACTATCGCATGATAGAACTCTATCAGGAGTATGGCGGCGACAAGAAGAAAGTCAATGAGCTTGTGTCTCTAACAGGTATGGACAGTGAGACGCTTCGGAAGTACTATGAAATGTATACCAATCCCGACAGCATGGCCACACAGACCGATGGCGACCTTTCACCCTCCGATGCAGCCGAAGAACTGGCCAAATACTGCGAGATTGCCAATCATCTCAGCGGCCTGACCGCCGATCAATACGCTGCTTCAAGCAGCGATGAGCGCTATATCGACTCGATGCTCTACACGCTGCTCGAGCAGTTCGAGCGCGAGCCGGAGACCAAGAGACTTCTTGAACAGAACGACCAGTGGCGTTCGCTCGACCGCAGTCGGTCGCATCGCCTGTATGAGGAGTTCAGTGCAGCTCATCCGGAGATGTTCAGATGAGTTGGATAGAGCGTCCTCCGTTGTTTTTCCGAATGCTTGTGCCGGGCGGGATATTCCGTGTCAGGAATATCTCTCCCGGCACGATGCAAAGCGGAGGCAAGTCGATTTACCTTACATTCGACGATGGCCCGGTGCCGGAAGTCACTCCATGGGTGCTCGATCTGCTTGACCGCTACGGCATAAAGGCCACTTTCTTTATGGTGGCCGACAATGCCCGGCGCTATCCTCATCTGCTGGAAGAGGTGCGCCGCCGCGGCCACCGGATAGGGAACCACACATTCCATCATATGCAGGGAGCGAAAGTCACCACGCGCACTTATCTCAGGGATGTGGCCGAAGCCGACAGATTGCTGCATACTGATCTTTTCCGTCCGCCGCACGGGTGGTTGCGTCCGCGTCAGGCCAGGGCTTTACGGAGCCGCTACCGGATAGTGATGTATGATCTGGTGACACGTGATTACAGCAGACGTCTCGATTCAGAAGCAGTGGTCCGTAATGTGCGGCGATATGCACGTCCGGGAGCCATAGTGGTGTTCCACGATTCAATCAAAGCCTGGCCGCGACTCGAGGAGGCTCTTCCGAGGGCGATACAGTGGCTTACGGAGCAAGGGTATGTCTTCGCCACATTATGAAGTCGTTTAGACTTTTTACGACGGCATGAAAAGTGTCGGGATTTGTTTTCTTAAATGCCGGTCTCCATTAATATTTTGGCAGATATAAATGAATCTTAAACGAATGTTTTAATTGATAAGTAAGTGTTCGAATTTAATTTATACAATATGCGGGACTGTTTTTTAGTCGATTCCGGTGCGGAGTGAAGGAGGATATAGACATATCTGACTGAGCGACAGGTCTGAAGCGGCAAAAAAGAAACCGCAGATTGTATAAAAGCTTCCCTTTCAATTACGGGCGGTCAGATTTGAACACATACTTGCCGTTGAAAAGAGTTTCAACTACTTTTATATCGGTCGTCAGGCCGCTGCAACTGTTTTACTAATTATTATCCATCCGGCAGCCGCGATAGAGCGGTCGATGGAATCAACAAGAGTCATAAATCAAAGTGGAGAAAGTATTAGTCGTAGGTGCCGGCGGATTTGTCGGCGGATTCATAGTCGAGGAGGCTCTGCGCCGGGGCTATGAGGTATGGGCAGGTGTGAGGGAAAGCACCTCGCGACGGTATCTTACCGATCCGGGAATACATTTCACAGTGTTCGACTTCGATGCGAAAGTTCCCATCGAGGCTTTGGCAGATACATTGCGTCAGTCGGCCCCAGAGGGTGGATGGGACTGGATTGTCTACAACCTCGGGGCCACCAAGTGCATACGGTTCGCCGATTTCTCACGCATCAACTGCGGCTATCTCCGCGATTTCATCTCTGCTCTGCAGAGGGAGAATCTTGTGCCGGCCAAATTCCTATTCATATCCTCGCTTTCTGCCATGGGGCCGGGGATGAAGGGAAGCTATGAGCCGTTCACTGAGCGGATGGTGCCGCAGCCCAATACACGATACGGCACATCGAAACTCAAAGCCGAAATGGAACTCCAGATGTCGGGAATACCCTATGTCATCTTTCGGGCCACCGGACTTTACGGGCCGCGTGACCATGATTATTTTCTCATGTTTGATTCCATCCGCAAGGGGTTTGACTTCTCTGTCGGATTCCGGCGTCAGCAGCTGACATTCCTTTATGTCAGCGATCTTGCCGAGGCCGTATTCGATGCGCTTGAGAAGGCGCCGGTGGGAGAGGTCTATAACGTAGCCCATCCCAACGCCTACACCCAAGCCGAATTCAGGCGCATGGCCATGGCTGAAATGGGCAAAAAGGTGGTGCTGCCGTTCAGGGTGCCTCTATGGGGACTGCGTGGTGTATGCATGATTGCCGAGAAGATAGGGGCGGCCAAAGGGAAACCCTCCACCCTCAACTCCGACAAATACAACATCATGGCGCAGCGCAACTGGAATGTGAGTGTCGACAAGGCAAGACGGGATTTCGGCTTTGCCCCACGGGTGGACCTTCGTGAAGGAATCGCCCGCAGTATTGAATGGTATAAGAGAGAGGGATGGCTCTGATATTACAGCTGCCCATAGATGAACACGCCGCACGTCTCGGGGATTCTGTGGCGCAGGCACCGAGCCAGGTCAGACCGCACGGTTCACCGGCAGACTCTGCCGGTGCCTCCGGCAAGGCCGCGCGGCCGACGGCACCGGCGATATCCGGTTCTGACACGACGGCCGTAGCTGACAGTGTGGCTGCAGATACGGCGCCCGGCGATACACTCTACTATATAATGCTCGATCCTCCCGAAGTGACCGATCTTCCGGCCAATCACGGGCCGCAGACCGATGGGTGGGGGATGTCGTGGATACTCACATCGCTCACGGTGCTATTCGTAATAGTGGCCATACGCTTCCGAAGCAATTCCAAATACCTGTCGGCATTGTTCCGCGATGCAGTCGAGGTGAGAGAGCGCCGCAACGTATTCGACGAAACGGTGCGTGAGGAGTCGTTTATGCTGATCCTCAATGTGCTCTGGTGCCTGTCGGTGGGAGTGCTGCTCTATACATTGATACAATACACCCTCGACGACCCTGAAATATCGGCTTCGCTACGCGCATTCATCCCCGGCGCAATACCCGATGGAGGGTGGGGTAGCGACCGTGTTCCGCAAGCAATAGCCATATCCATTGGCGTCACCATGATATGGCAGATTCTGATGACAGCGCTCTACAACACCGTCGGACGAGTCTTCAGCGACAAGCTGCATACACGCATGTGGCTCACCGGATATCTGGCCGTCAGCGGCCTCTCCACACTGATATTTTTCCCCTTGGCATTGCTCGCCATATGCTATCCTGACAACCCCACATTGATACTGTGGATAGCCCTCGGAGGCTTCGTGGCGGCCAAAATGATGTTTATTGTAAAGGGATTCCGGATTTTCTTCAAGGAAATTACCTCGTGGTTGCTATTTTTGTATTATCTTTGCAGTTTGGAAATCGTACCCTTGATACTGCTCTATATCTCGACAGTAGCGCTATGTGCAACTATCCTCTGAAAAGAGTGTTATAACTGTAGGGAAGCGGCGGCAGCTGTCAGGGGGATTGCCGTCCTACAGCCTTCACCGACTCTCTTCCCGGACAGATTCATAATCATCCCGTTCACTTCAAAATGAGCATAAAGAAAATACTGGTATCACAGCCCAAACCCTCCACTCCCAAATCACCTTATTACGATATCGCGGAGCGTCATGGAGTGGAAGTGGTATTTCGTCCCTTTATCAAAGTAGAAGGGCTCAGTGTCAAGGAATTCCGCCACCAGAAGGTGAATCTTGCCGACTATACCGCTGTCGTGCTTTCGAGCCGCCATGCTGTCGACAACTTCTTCCGTCTCTGTGAGGAGACAAGAGTGAGCGTGCCCGACACCACCAAATACTTCTGCACATCCGAGAGCATCGCCCTTTACCTGCAGAAATATATCGTCTACCGCAAGCGCAAGATATTCTTCTCTGCCACCGGCAAACTCAACGATACGCAGCTCCTTGCCGCAATCAACAAGAACAAGGGAGAGCGCTTCCTGTTCCCGGTCAGCGATGTCCACGACTCCGGCGCACCCGAACTCGACAAACTCGGCATCAATTATGACAAGGTAGTGATGTACCGAACCGTCAGCAACGACTTCGGTCCTGATGAACCATTCGATTTCGACATGCTGCTCTTCTTCAGTCCCGCAGGTATCGATTCGCTCAAGAAGAATTTCCCCGATTTCAACCAGGATGACCCAAAGGTATACATAGGCACCTACGGACTCCCCACGGCCTCGGCCGTCACTGATGCAGGGCTGCGTCTCGACTACTCCGCCCCGACTCCTGAATACCCCTCGATGACTGCCGCCCTCGACGCTTTCCTGACAAAGATCAACGGCGAACCCGGCAAATAATCCCTCTCCTCTCTCCTCGCAACTCTCCCTCTTCGCCTATCATCAATGTAACATGCCTCTCCATACATCCGGGCAATTATCTATGCGCGGCGTTGTCGCCTGCCTCTCTATGTAAACTCACACCGGCCTGACATATGCACACCATCGACGACAATCTTCTCAGCACGCTCTATCTGAAAGATACTGCTTTTCAGAATCTGATGCAGAAGCGTATTTTCAATGTCCTGCTTATCGCCACACCATATGATGCCTTCATGATGGAGGAAGACGGGCGTGTAGATGAACAGGTCTATTTCGAGTATGTATCTCTCAATCTGTCATCGCCTCCGCGTTTCACCAAAGTGGCTACATATGCAGAAGCCCGACGTCAGCTGGAGGAAAAGGATTTCGACCTAATTATTGCAATGCCGGGTGTCGACATCAGCGAGACATTCCGCGAGGCCCGGCAGTTTGACGCTCTGTATCCCGATATCCCGTTTGTGGTGCTTACGCCATTCTCTAAAGAGGTGCGCCGCCGGATCGCCAACGAAGACCTCCGCGGCGTGGATTACGTATTCTCATGGCTTGGCAATGTGGATCTTATCCTTGCCATCATCAAACTTATCGAAGACCGCATGAATGCAGAAGCCGATATTATCGATGTCGGAGTGCAATGTATCCTGCTGGTCGAAGACTCAATCCGTTTCTACTCCTCGATTCTCCCTACCCTATACAAATACCTGCTCAAGCAGAGTGTGAAATTTTCGAAAGAAGCGCTCAACGCGCATGAACAGATGCTGCGTATGCGCGGGCGTCCGAAGGTGCTTCTGGCACGTGACTACAACGAGGCATGCGCCCTCTTTGAGCGTTACGGACGCAGTATGCTCGGCATCATATCCGATGTGCGTTTCCCACGCGATGGCGTGAAGGATCCCGGCGCAGGTTTCCGCTTCGCACGGTTTGTGCATGAGCAGGATCCCTATATGCCAATCATCATCGAGAGCCAGGAGAGCGTCAATGCTGTCCAGGCTGAGCGCGACGGGCTTGTATTTCTCGACAAGAACTCAAAGACCCTTCCGCTTGACCTGCGGAATGCCGTAAGCCGATATTTCGGATTCGGCGATTTCGTGGTGCGCGACCTCAAAGACGGACATGAACTGCTGCGGATCTCAACCCTAAAGGAGATGCAGCGCTCTGTGGGAGAAATACCTGACCAGGAACTTTTCGGCCTGTGCGCGTCCAATGAGGTGAGCCGATGGTTCTCCTCTCGTGCCCTCTTCCCAATAGCAGAGGCGATACGCAGTTACCGTTTCAACAGTATGGACGAGGCTGATGCAGTGCGCAAACTGATACTGGAGTGCATAGTCAAATACCGTCGGATGAAGAATCGTGGCGTAGTGGCCATATTCCAGGCCGACCGTTTCGACCGATACAGCAATTTCGCCCGTATCGGCGAAGGCTCGCTCGGCGGCAAAGGGCGTGGCCTGGCATTCATTGACCAGATTATAAAGCGCCACCCCTTGTGCGAGGATTATCAGGGAGTGGAAATCACAATCCCGCGCACAGTTGTGCTCTGCACTGATATATTCGACGACTTTATGGAGAGCAACAACCTGTATCCCATTGCACTTTCAGATGCCTCCGACGACGAAATACTCCATACCTTCCTTGCCGCCTCTCTGCCTCAGGATCTGATCGACAATTTCATGGCCCTGTTCGAAGTCGTGGACCGTCCATTGGCCGTGCGCTCGTCCTCCCTGCTTGAAGATTCCCATTATCAGCCCTTCGCGGGGATATACTCCACATATATGATTCCGTTCCTCGCCGACCGCACGGAGCGGCTGCGTCTGCTATGCGATGCGGTGAAGAGTGTCTATGCCTCAGTGTTTTTTGCTGATTCTAAAGCATATATGAATGCCACGAGCAATGTGATTGACCAGGAAAAAATGGCCGTGATACTGCAGGAGGTGGTGGGAGAAGACCATCAGGGACTATATTATCCCGGATTCTCCGGGGTGGGGCGGTCGCTCAATTATTATCCCATAAACGATGAGGTGGCTGAAGACGGTGTGGCTGAAGTGGCTGTGGGACTTGGAAAGTATATCGTAGACGGCGGGATGGCCCTGCGCTTCTCGCCGAAGCATCCGGGCAAGGTGCTTCAGACATCGACCCTGCAGCTTGCATTGCGCGACACGCAGACGCGTCTCTACGCCCTCCCGTCGGATGGCGGCGGGTGCAAGGACTTCAGTACGGATGATTCATTCAATATAGTAAAGGTAAGTGTCGGTGATGCAGTCCGCACCGGGGCGTTGCGTTATCTGGTGTCGACATTCGATATGAACAACGGTGTGCTCCGCGACACCGATGCCGGCACCGGACGGAAAGTCGTCACATTCGCCAATGTGCTCAGCCACGGTGTCTTCCCGCTGGCTCAGATTGTGGATTTCATGCTTTCTACGGGACAGTATGAGATGGGACGTCCGGTAGAAATCGAGTTCGCCGGCAATATCAGTCCCGATGCAATGCGCTCCAAGCATAAGGGTACGGTATATTGGCTTCAGATCCGCCCGATTGTCGACAAGAAGGAGATGCTCGATGACTCGCTGCTCGATGTGGCCGATGCCGATCTGATACTTCGCAGCGACACGGCCCTGGGGCATGGGATAATGGATGGTGTGCGGCATATAGTGTATGTAAGACCGGATACGTTCGATTCAGCACAAAATGTGGCCACGGCAGCTGAGGTAGACCGCATAAACCGCGACATGGTGGAGCGTAATCTGCCCTACATTCTCATAGGCCCGGGACGCTGGGGCTCGTCGGACTCCGCTCTTGGCATCCCCGTGAAATGGCCCCAGATAGCCGGAGCCCGACTGATTGTGGAGTCGGCGCTCCCGGGCTACCGTATCGAGCCCTCCCAGGGCACCCATTTCTTCCAGAACCTTACATCATTCGGCGTAGGATATTTCACTATTGACCAGCCCGGCAACTCGGGGATGATTGATATGGAGTGGCTTGAGTCGAGGCCGGCCGTATATGAGTCGGAGGCGCTGCGTATCGTGGCGTTTGATGAGCCTCTGGCCATAGCAATCAACGGTCGCAAATCGAAGGGTATCGTGGTGAAGCCCGGAGTGGCCGGAGTGGCCGATGACTCCGGAATGAATATCGAGGAACCCTGATGAATGTAGATTCCGCATGGACATTATGGCTGCATCCCTTTCGCAGCTGGCGCGAACTTTCCAGGTTGCGCGGCGAATGCGATTCGCTGCGGTCACGCGCCGACAGACTGGAGAAGCGTCTTGACGCCGAGGAGTCGGCTCTGGCAGAAAGCCGCCGTATGCAGAATCAGCTTGAACAGCTGCGCACCCGGCTCGAAGAAGATATCGATGAACAGCGCCGTGTCAATACCGAGCAGTCAAAGCGGCTCACAGAGTGGGAAGCGGCAAGCGCTGAGATGGAGCGTGTGGCCTCGCAGTTGGAGAAGATGGTGAGTCTGCGGGAGAAGATGCAGCATATGCGTTCAGAATATGAGGAGCGTATAGCCAGACTGGAGCGTCAGCTATGGTCGTCACGTCGCAACGGACTTCAGTATGCCCGATGCGAGGATGGAATCCCGGATCCTTCTGAATCCGAACTTCTTGAGCCGGGAGAGTCCCCTTTTGCCCCGCCATTGCCGATACGCATGGCTCCCGACAGGCCTAAAATCACCCCAGCCTCAGATGATACAGACTGGCTTCTGTCTTTAGGTGATTTATAAGGGGCGGGATATGGGACGCCATATCGATGAAAAATCGTGGAGTGAGTAAAAATTACGGGTGAGTGCCGAACAAAATCGGGCCTTTGCATGTTAATAAATGTAAGTGGGTGCGAATTTTGATATATGCATCTATGCCATGGCTACAGAATTATGCTAAATCTGATGTCCGGGCAAGTAGCGCACATGATATTATGTGCTGTCAACTCAAACATTTAAAGTCATGAAGAAACTTTTACTTTCAACAGTTCTTCTCGGCGGAGCCGCCCTCTCGGCATCAGCCGTATCTCCTTTCCTCGAATTTCAGCCTGTGATTGCCGGCGACCACTATACCGCATTCAACATTCAGGGCGGCATCACCGGCAAGGTGCATCCTAACATCGCTTTGGGTTTAGGTCTGGGCATCACGGAGGAATGGAACTTTAAGCATGGGCCGCTGATCCCTATATTCGGTCGGGCTGAATTCTCAGGCCGTGTCGGTTCGCTCAATCCGTTTTTCTCTTTCGATGTAGGCTATGAAATCAATACCGATAATACCGACTACGGCGCTGTGCTCGTCAACCCGATGATCGGTCTGAAGTTCGGCAACTGGTATGGCGGCATCGGTTATCTGGCCCATTGCTGGACCCAGTCGGGCAGCGGCTCCACAAGCTGCTTCAACATGAAGATCGGCTATAACTTCTGATTATTCCGTTTCCACGACAGACGAAAAGTATACCGGCTCCGGTCAGCCTTCTGTAGGCTGCCGGAGCCGGCGTTCTGATATAGTGGAGTGATAAGTAAGTATATGTGTTCTAAGTAAGATCGTGTCTCTCGGCAGTGAGAGGGTAATGGCTGATATATGGGTCAGTCGAGGCGGCGCGCTCCGTCGGAGATGACTATGGGGAAGACGAATCATCCGTTGTAGTCCGTATGTTCGCCAATCAGATTGATGCGTCAGGCAGAAGCATACAAGGTGCCGGAGTGGCCGAAGCGCCCGGTGAAGTGGCGGTTGATTTCACTCTTAAGTGTATTCATAAGCAAGTGTTCAAATTTAATTAATACAATATGCGGGACTGTTTTTT
>DKWX01000018.1:0-4517 GCA_002491945.1 Porphyromonadaceae bacterium UBA7141 | reverse complement strand
CGCAGATTGTATAAAAGATTCACTTTCAATTATTATCGGTTAAATTTGAACACTTACTTATGTAGGTATTCAGATTTTAAAGATCCGGATACTGTCTGCTTGCCATGCTGTCACCCCGGTATCCGTGATGCAAATATAGTGATAAACATGTCGTCGGCCAAGACTGTTGCCGCTTTGTGCAAAAAATCGGCAACAGCGGTCAAAAATAAATACTTATCCGTCATCCTGAAATTCCCCGGGGGGCAGGATGGCGGATTGGTTAATGTAATTAATCTGCAGGATACGGAGAGAAAGAAATCATGTCAGCGGATGTTGACGCGCGGTGCCGATAATGGGAGTGCCGGAGCCATACCCTTTTGCAGTATCTCGCGGCGTTTAGGCGTGATGCGCGGAGTGATGTCGCGGAGTGCAGGGCGTTGTGCTTCAGCCATTCCGTCGCAGGTGGCGGGTGTGGTGAACCGCAATACGGTTACTTCGCCCCATTCTTTATCAAGGTTTCTGCCGGCACCGATGACTACGCACTCGGTGGAGGGATTAATCTGGAAATCAGACTCCATCGGTTCGTAGAAGAACCAATATGCTGTAGGCATCCATGGGTCGGAGCAGAGCTGGTCATTGTAGGTTGCGGGGTCTGCATCATACTCTTCGGCTTTGTAAACTCCGTAGCGGTAGCAGGCGGATTCTTCGTTGGGATAGAACTGTATGCTCATTGTGGGGAGCATCTCGCCGTCCCATTCCGATAGTTCGTAGTTGCCGAGCTCAATGTCTACCTTGGCTTCGCCATGACCGCCAAGGACCATGGTAGAACATTCGAATACCTGGCATTCGGCGAAGTTGCCTTCTTTATCAGTCATTGCTATGAATATCTCATATTCAGTCGAGGGGGCTGAATCGTCCCATGTCTTTACTGTTTCACCTTTGGATTCCAGACCCCACATCTGAATCATCTCGTTGAAGTTGGAGAATCCGAACATCGGTGCAAACATCTCGTATTGCTGTTGCATCACACCTTTTTCACCGGAGCAGCACCAGTAAGACTGCACATCCTCGTTTGGCACGAACTTCACTGTATATGAATAAAGGCCGTTTTCCACCAGCGTGGCTTCGACACGTGGATTGCCTGCCAGCTCAGGAGCGGGAGTCTTGAAATCCGCACGGTTCACACCGGATTCAACACCGAAGCGGTCGATGCCTATGGTGATAAGCGAATATTCAGTGTCATAGCTCAGTTCGATTCCGGAAAGCAGACCGTTGTCGAAATCTTCCCAAAGCACGGGCACTTCCGAGGGGGATAGTGAACTGATGTAGCGGATTGCTGTGACATCGTCATTGAGTTGGTTGGCTGTCACCTTCGGCAGAACTGCCAGTTTGTAGTGATCACAGTCGGGGGTGCGTGTCACTGTGACGCGTAGTGAATCGGTATATATTTCATTGATTGTCACTTTCGCGAGTACTTCGCCATCTACTCTTGCGAAGTTGATGGCATCTAAATGGTCAATCACGAATCCATTGTAGTTGCCGTCGGTATTTGTGACGAGCAGACGGTTGGGGGTATTGTCGGCATAAGCGAGGCCGCATGTCACAGAGAGGAGGGTGGCCAAAAGGAAGTTGAGTCGTTTCATTTCTTCAGGAATTTGAGTGTTGCGGAATCGTTGATTGTCGCGAAATATAGGCCGGACGGTAGCGAAGAGACATCTACAGATTCTCCATGCCAGTCGGCGAATTCTGCCCGTATATTTCCACGGAGGTCGGTCACTCGAAGTGATTGTGCGAAGTCTGGGTCGCATATGATTTCAAGTGAAGTCTCTACGGGGTTGACGCGGAGTCTTGCGTTGCCGGGAGTATCGGGCATCGCTGCAATGCCATCGATTCCGGCAGAACGGAATATGAGACATTCGATGGAATCATAGCCAAACATTATCTGGAGCGTCTCTCCATCATAAATCTCAACGCCACTGCCGGAAAAGCGTATGTGGCTCTCGAGATTTACGTCAGCGGCGCCGATAGTTGTGCCGTCGGAAGATAGCCCGGCTACCTGCATAGCCGAATCGTCGGCCATCGCGACCACCGATGTGAAGGCTATGCCGAGAAGGAGGATTGTTCGGGTAGTCATTTTCATAGGCTGCGTTATGTGTTGATTATTTCGATTCATGGTGCCGGACTGATGTTTCACTTTGAATCTCAATCAGCACGTATGGGTCAAAAGAGGATTGTATATCGTCGATATGGCGGCAAAGGTATATATATTATGCTGAAAAAACAAATTTAAACTAAAATTAATAAAATATCATAATATGGCGTTTTATGGAAATATGCAATGCCTGATGTGGTTGTGTGGCACCGTCGGTCATGAAATGAAGTTATATTGATGCATAGTGGAAATATGACATATGGTTATGGCTGTGGAGAAAAGGAATAATGCTAAAACCGCTTCCAACAAAAGCTGCGACCCCTGCGTTTACATTTTTTGTTGGAAGCGGTCTAAAACGCATTGTCGTGATTTTACCGGGGTGGCCATGGAAGATATGGGATGAACGCGGCATTCCCCCCGCCACTCTGTATGGAGCAGCGGAGGGAATGCAGACAGGAAGAATAAGAGGCGGAGATTCAGCGGGTCAGGATGCGGGACGGAAGGGGAGACCGGCGTGAACGTATCAGTATCCGGCCGCGAGCGGAGGTGCGGTAGGCAGGAAGTCCGTCGGTGGTGTACCATACCTCATCCCCGGTGTAGGCTTCGCATTCGATTACGCCGACGCCTACCTCTACAGATGACATGTAGCGATAGCTGACCTCATTGCTCAGCACACCATTTTTCTCAAGTATGAGATGCAGCGTGTCGGCGTTCTTAAGATTCATTCCGATCGAAGGGTCATATAGCGAATAATGGCTCAGGTCGGTGCCGGATGCTGACTTGGAGTCGGCTGAATATGAAGAGGTAGTGCGCCAGTAGACAGTCACCCCGTCGCGGAGTCCGCCTACCTTTGCGGCTTCCATTGAAAGCCCCTTTGCATCATCCACCGGAATACAGACGCTCCCCTCGGCCATTATATCGTCCGGGCAGGCGCCGTTGAGTGTCAGACCCTCAAAAGAAGGGGCTATTTCAAACGCGAATCCGTCCTCCGGGTCAGGGAAACAGCGTTCCTCACCGGCGATTGTCGGGTCGGGGATATGGTAGCATATCGTATAGCATCCCTCTTCGAGATCTGATATGTCGAGGCTGAAATCACCCTCTGAGGCATCGGTAGAGGCGATGGTCACTTCGCCGTCAGCATCAAGCAGCGAGCATTGCAGACGTCCGTCAGCTGCAGGGTCGAGTGTGGCTATTTTAACGGTGGGGAGCCGGAGCGGCTCGGTTTCCCCATAAGTCGCACGTGAGGGGAGTTCATACCCGTCGGGGAGTTGCGGACAACCGCGCAGGTAGATTTTCATATCCCAAAATGAAATCCGGCTGTTGGCGGGAGTCTCGAAGCGTAACACGCTGACCGGTCCGTCACTCGGATCGAAGTCCACGCCGCAGTAATCGCGCTCGTTCCCCTCCGGCAGAGTGGCCCGATGGCCGTTGATGGTAAATGAAGGATGATAGTTCCAGTTAGGATCGAAGGCATTGACAGCGTAGATTTCCACTCTGCTGATGTTCCATGGGTTGGACCCATCCGGCAGCATGGCAAGATGCAGTTCCATTACTCCGGGAAAATCATTCTCTCCGAGTGTGAAGGATGGAGTATAACTGATTTTCTTATCCGACTTATTATAATTATGGATACAGCACTCGAAATCGGCTGAAGTGAAAACAGAGGCGTTAGGCATATCCCACAGTTGGGAAATCTGATGCTGTGGATTGTCGGGGTTATGGTCGAATGTCCAGTAATCAAGAGCCGCACCATTGATGAGGGTTGACTTGTAATTCGGTACGAGAGAGATGTACTGACGAGCATCTGCCGGCACAGAAAGTGCAAGTGCTGCAAGTGTCAGAGGCAGAGCGCGACAGACGATGCGTCTCAGTGACTGAGGTAGATGATTTGTCATGAAATCTTAGTTAGTTTTGGTTTTTATTTTGGGTTAATGCTAACATAAAGTGTCACATTGATGCCGGAATCGGAATCGTTGGGCAATATCTTGTCGCTAAATTAACTAACTGTCATGACCCTTGCAATTTTTCTTCTCAAAAAATTATCAGTTATCTCAAGAAATCTAAATTTAATAATGTAAATTAAGACAGGGGATTCTAATATGTAGCTTGTCCACTGCCTGGCCAATAAAAGAAGACCTGCCACCGGAAAGAATCTGAAATACCCGAACCTGCTTCGTCCAACGCCTCATCCCCTTCTCGCAGATAGGCCGCAAAATCTACGTCACCCGCACCGATCTCTAAGCCTTCCTCCGCCAGCACCGGATCGCGCCGAGAAAATAGCAATCACTTTCATGGCTTTTCATGGCCTTTCATGGCAATCGGTTATGTTTTACAATATAACCGATTGTCATCTCATAAATTCTTTGTAACTTTCCTCTAAATCCTA
>DKWX01000043.1 GCA_002491945.1 Porphyromonadaceae bacterium UBA7141 | reverse complement strand
AAACATATTCGACTGAGCGACAAGCCGCAAACAGCAAAAAGAAGCCGCAGATTGAATGAATGATTTCCTATCACTTTATGAAGACATCGAGTGAGGGGGCTAAATTAAAACGGATGCCTATAATATTGTCAGAGGATTTGGGTATTTGCAAAAGGTTGAGTAATTTTGTAGGTTGAAATTGGCCGCAACTTATGTCCGGGCCGGAGAGAGCCGCTGCAGCGGCAGCTCCCCTTTCACCCTGCCTTAGCAGCCACCGCACATAAACCAGACACCAGATGTTATGAAACTAAAGTCAATCTCCTCCAACCGGATTGTGAAATGGCTTTGGATCTCGTTCCTCGGAGTGGGATTCCTGATAGCCATTCTTCTGCTTCTGATCTATAACGGGGTAATCGGCTACATGCCCCCGATTGAAGAGTTGGAAGACCCCCACGACAAACTGGCCTCCGTGGTATACGCCTCCGACGGCACCACCGAGCTGGGACGTTATTTTGCAGGAGCGGGCAATCGCGTCTATAACGATTACGATGCCATCTCGCCCTGGGTGATAGATGCGCTGATATCGACAGAAGATGCCCGGTTCATCCAGCATTCCGGCATCGACTTCATGGCGCTGGGACGCACACTGGTCAAGACTGTGGCTTTAGGCGACAGATCTTCGGGTGGCGGCTCCACCATCACTCAGCAGCTCGCAAAGCAGCTATATTCGCAACCTTCGCAAAACATGCTGAAACGCGCCATGCAGAAGCCTATCGAATGGATGATCGCCATCAAACTGGAACGATTCTATACGAAAAACGAGATCATCAATATGTATCTCAACCGCTTCGACTTCCTTAACAATGCCGTGGGCATCAAGACTGCGGCCAACGTATACTTCGGCAAAGAGCCGGGAGATCTGAATATCCAGGAAGCCGCAATGCTGGTGGGTATGCTCAAGAACCCCTCCTACTATAATCCGCTGCGCCATCCGGAACGCACACTGGGGCGCCGCAACACAGTGATCGACCAGATGGTGAAGGAAGGACGCATCTCTGTCGCAGAAGCCGACTCTCTAAAGCTGCTTCCATTAGGTCTGAATTATCATAAGGTCGACCACCGCGAAGGAGGCGCCCCCTATCTGCGCGAAGAGATACGCCGCCTGATGACAGCCAAGAAGCCCTCGCGCCCCGACCGCTCCGACTATTCCAACGAGCTGGGCTACAACATAGCCTACGGCCAGTACACCACCGACTCCACTCAATGGGAAGACAATCCTCTTTACGGCTGGATACTGAAAAATCCGAAACCCGACGGGTCTTACTATAACCTATATACCGATGGACTTCAGATTTATTCCACCATCGATGTGCGGATGCAGCAATATGCCGAAGAAGCCGTATGGCAGCATCTCGGCGGCACTCTGCAGCCTGCATTCGATGCCGAAAAACGCGGGTCGCGGTTCGGACCATACTCCGGCAATCCGCAGGAAATATCAGCCGCAGGCACACAGCGACTGATACGCAACGCCATCCGCCAGACCGAACGCCACCGTGTGATGAAACTTGCCGGCCACACCGACGAGGAAATCGAAGCAGCCTTCCATCAGCCTGTCCATATGGATATATTCACCTATGTCAGGCAGAACGGCCGGGTCGTTCCAGGCTCCAAATCTGTGGATATGACCCCCTACGACTCGTTGCTGTATATGAAATCCATACTCCGGACAGGCATGATGTCGATGGACCCCGTGACGGGATACGTAAAAGCATATGTGGGGGGACCCGACTTCATGTTCTTCCAGTATGACATGGCATCGCGAGGCAAGCGACAGGTGGGTTCGACGGCCAAACCATTCCTATATGCCCTCGCCTTCGAGCAGGAGTTTGATCCATGCAGCACATTCTCCAACACACAGCCGAACTTCGGCGGATGGATGCCTCGCAATACAGGCAAGAGCCGCATAGGCGAGAACGTAGACCTGCGCTGGGCACTCACCACATCCAACAACTGGATATCTGCCCGACTGATACATGAACTGCGAGTACCGACATTCGTGGGCAAGCTGCGCATGTATGGGATAAGCGGATTCCTGACACCCAACTACACGTTGTCGCTCGGGTCGTTCGACGCTTCTGTGGCAGAGATGGTGTCGGGCTACAGTACATTCGCCAACAAGGGTGTGCGCGTCGACCCGGTCTACGTCACACGCATCGAAGACAATCAGGGGAACGTGATCTATTCACCGGTGGCACACCGCACGGAAGCCCTGAATGAGAAAGCGAGCTACAAGATTTCGTCGGTACTGTTTGACGTTGTCGACAAAGGCACCGGCCGCGGACTTCGCTCCAACTACGGCATCAGCGCACAGATGGGAGGAAAGACCGGCACGACCAACTTCAACTCTGATGCATGGTTCATGGGATTCACCCCCGACATCGTGACCGGCATATGGGTGGGAGGCGAAGAGCGCTACATCCACTTCAACTCTATGGCCTACGGACAGGGCGCGAAGGCGGCACTGCCAATCTACGGCATGTACATGAAAAAAGTATATGCCGACAAGAAACTACCCTACTCTCAAGACTCCCGCTTCACCTTCCCGGCCGACTTCAATCCATGCGACGGAGTGCGCTGGCACGATGCCCCGGAACAGAGCGAAGCTACAACCGAAGTAGTGGAAGGTGTGTTTGACTGACACCTTCCTCAACCGGCAGGCCGCCGCAATATAACGGCTGCCAGTTTGCAATCATTCGACGACTTCAATATAATACATACAGTGTCGGCGGCTAAAAAAAGCCACCGACACTTATTTTTATGCGCGAATATTTTCATGATTCGAAAAAAAGGCCTAAATTAGCATCCGATAACCCACAAAGGATGCCCCGGGCTCCTTCGTGCGAAACAGAGGGGCATCATGGCCACGAAGCGGAGGGAGTCAGACCCGCGGCGCGGCATCCACCCCTTAAATATCTGACTGAAGAAAACTTAAATCTGCAATAATAAAGTCCATGGCAACCAAAAAACTATTGATTCGCGACCTTACACTTCGCGATGGCCAGCAATCCCTCTTCGCGACCCGCATGAAGCAGGAGAACATTGACGCACTTCTCCCCCTCTACCGTGACGCACACTTCTACATTATGGAGGTATGGGGCGGCGCAGTGCCCGATTCAGTGATGCGCTATCTCGGCGAAAGCCCGTGGGACCGTCTGCGCGCATGTTCAAAAGAGATGAAGGGCATCTCGCTGCTGTCAGCACTTTCACGCGGCCGCAACCTGTTTGGCTACGTGCCCTATCCCAATTATGTGCTTGAAGGATTCTACAAAGAGGCTATCAAAAACGGCCTGAACGTGATGCGAATCTTCGATGCTCTCAACGACATCGACAATATCAAGGAATCCATCCGGATGATTAATGAACTGGGTGGCACTGCCGACGCAGCCGTATGCTACACCGTCGACCCGAAGGAAGAGGCAGCTCCGGCAGCGCCCAAAAAGAAGGGCTTCTTCTCGCGCCTGTTCGGCGGCTCTGACCCGGCTCCTGTGGCACCCGAAAAGATATTTACCGACGACTACTTCGTAGGCAAGGCCAAAGAAATGGAGCGTCTCGGCGCCAAGATGATTACGCTCAAGGATATGGCAGGTCTGGTGAATCCGGCCCGTATCTTCAGCCTGATGCCCAAACTGAAACAGGCACTGACAGTGCCCGTAGACTTCCACACACACTGCACACCCGGCTACGGCCTTGCAGCCGTGCTGACTGCCATCATAAAAGGTGTGGATATCGTCGACACCAACATCTGGTGGTTTGGCGGCGGTTCGGCGGCGCCGGCCATCGAGCTGGTATGGATATTCTGCCAGAAGCTGGGCATTGAGGTAGACGTCAACATGGAGGCTGTGGCCAAGATTCGTGCCAAACTCAAAGACGCACGCAAAGCGCTTGCCGCTTTCGACCTCAACAAAGACAAATGGCCTAAAGACTTCGATGAGGCCTACAAGGCTATGCCCGCCGATATCGACGCTGCTTTCGACGAGGCCATCAAGGCCGCAGGCGAAAACCGCGAGCAAGACCTTCTGGATGCCTGCCATAAAATTGAGGCATACTTCGGTTTCCCAAAACCCAACGATCTGGTGAAGAACGCCGAGGTGCCCGGAGGCATGTACTCCAATATGGTGGCCAACCTCCGTCAGCTAAATGCCGAGGATGTGCTTGAAGAGGCTATGGCGCTCATTCCAAAGGTGCGCCGCGACGCCGGCCTGGTGCCTCTGGTGACTCCGACATCTCAGATTGTGGGTTCGCAGGCTGTAGCAGTGGCGCTCGACCGCCGCAAAGGTGTTCCCGACTATACGAATAAGAACAATCAGTTTGTGGCGCTCGTGAAGGGCGAGTACGGCAAGACTCCGGTTGCTGTCGACCCCGCATTCCGCGAGCAGATTACAGGCAATCCGGCGGAGACTCCATATGATGTAAACTCCTACCGCAAACCCGCAAATCCCGAGCTTCCTGAATTCGGCGGCGTGCAACTGGCACAGAACGATGAGGAATATCTGCTCCTTGAGCTGTTGCCGGCCGTGGCTACAGGCTTCCTGAAGAACAAACGCAAAGCCGAGTATGAGGCGGCAAAGGCTGCCGCTCCCGCAACTGCCACTGCAGAAGTGAAGAAGGAAGAACCGAAGGAGAAGATTTCCGGTCCGACTCTGAACGCCCCGATGGGAGGCACCGTAATCGAAATTATGGTTAAACCCGGCGATAAGGTTAAAGTCGGTCAGAACGTTCTGGTCTACGAAGCCATGAAGATGGAGAACGACCTCCAGTCTGATAAGGACGGCGTAGTGAAGCGCATACTCGTAAACGACAACGATGTAATCGCCACCGACCAACCGGTAATTGAGTTTGAATAATAAACCACTGTCTGCCATAAGTCAGTGTTCAGATTCAGACAACAAGTACAAGACGGCCGGGAACATTTTACACCGCATTTAAATTTCCCGCAGCCAATTATATAAGTGCAGTTTTGATTTAAACGCTCACTTAATAATCGAGTAGGAGGTAAACAC
>DKWX01000014.1:15806-20129 GCA_002491945.1 Porphyromonadaceae bacterium UBA7141 | reverse complement strand
CGCGATTTTTATGTAGATTTGCGGTAGCTTCGTCGGTTTGGGATGAAGTTTTGCTTATGGACAATCATTCGCACGTGGATAATCATTCGCACGATATACAGGATATACGGCAGTGGCTCAGTGAGGCGGGGGTATCCCCCACCCCTAACCGCCTGCTCGTGCTCCGCGCCATCGCGCAGGCTCACCGCCCGGTGAGCCTCGCCGAACTGGAAGCGTCGCTTGAGACGATGGAGAAGTCGAGCATCTTCAGGGTGCTGAATCTGCTGGAAAGCAAGTCGCTCATCCACACGATGCAGGACGGACGTGGCATCGCCAAATACGAGCTTTGCCATTGTCAGGGTCACGGGCATTCGGAGGAGGATATGCATGTGCATTTCTATTGCACTAATTGCCGCGAGACATTCTGTTTTGAGGATCTTGCCATCCCGGCTGTGACGGTGCCCGAGGGGTTCCGTATCGATACGGTCAATTTCATGCTTCAAGGGCTTTGCCCCGCCTGCAGCGCACGGGCCAAGAGCAACGGATAATCCGGTGGCCCGGAGCTTTCAGCACCCGATAGGCCGGATAGGCCCAAACGGTCCATACAGCACCTATCCCGCGCTTCAGCGAATGATATCCACCTCTATCTATTTCCGACTGTAATTATGAATAAAAACTTACTTATCACTCTTTGCACTCTCTTATTACCCGCTCTTGCCGTCCGGGGACAGGCTCGCGTCGACTCGCTGCGATGGGAGGCCTCGCTGTCGGCCGAAGTCGGTTCGGGGCAGTTCGCCCCGTTCTGGTTCTCTACAAATACCTATGGCATGGGGTCGGTGAAGCCCAACAATCTCCGGCTCGAAGCCGGGATCTATAAGGATATGTGCCGCGACAACCGCTGGAGCTGGGGCGCCGGTCTGGAACTGGCCGGCGGCATCGCCCAGCAGCAGCCTTTCCACATACAGCAGGCCTACGGCGAAATCCGATACCGTTGCCTCGACCTGATGGTGGGGCAGAAGGAAATCCCCGGCTACGGCGTGGATCCGGAGCTCTCTACGGGCAATCTCCTTTTCTCCAATAATGCAATGCCTATACCCCAGATACGCGCCGGCATCTTCGATTACGCCGACATCTGGGGCACACGCGGATGGCTCGGCATAAAGGGATATCTATGCTACGGGAAGTTTACCGACAACCGCTGGCTGCGCGACTGGGTGCATGACGGCGCCTACTCGCAGGGTCTGCTCTTCCACTCCAAGGGGCTCTGGCTGCGCAACGGAAATGCGGAGAAGTTTCCTCTCGTTTTCGAGGCCGGAATTGAGATGGCCACTCAGTTTGCAGGCGAGGCATGGTACTGGAACAGCGACCGCACCGAGCTGCTCCACATAAAGGCTCCATCCGGCCTGAAATCATTCTGGAAGGCTCTCGTCCCTATGTCCGGCGACGAATCCACGGTGGCCGGAGAGCAGGTGAACGTGCAGGGCAATTTCATAGGCACATGGAGCTACGTGCTCTCATGGAATCCAAAGGCCGACTGGAGTCTGAAGGCATATTATCTGCATATGTTCGAGGACCATTCGATGCTATATATCGAATATCCCTGGAAGGACGGCCTCTACGGTGTGGAAGCCACGCTGCCGAAAAACCGCTGGGTGAGTCGCGTTGTGGGTGAATTCCTATATACAAAAGACCAGACCGGTCCGATACTTTGGGACAAGACCGACAAGATTCCGGTGCAGATATCGGGCAACGACTATTATTACGCCCATTATATCTACGGGGCATGGCAGAACTGGGGGCGGATTATCGGCAATCCGCTGGTGCTCTCCCCTATCTACAACTCCAGCCATTCTCTGACGCCACGCAGCAACCGCCTATGGGCTCTCAACCTCGGCCTGACAGGAAATCCGACCGATGAACTGGCCTATCGGCTCCGCCTCACATATTCGCGCAACTGGGGTTCATACCATATTCCGCTGCCTGAGGTGGAGGAGTGTTTCAGCATGTTGGCCGAAATAAAGTGGCGCCCGCAGTCAATCCGCGCTCTACGCGGATGGGAGGGGTCTCTCTCTATCGGAGCCGACGGAGGCGACATGCCGGGCAACAGTTTCGGTATGCGCCTATCTGTCAGCCGCACAGGCCTGATCCGCTTCTGACTCTGCGCCCTCGGTTCAGACAAGGATTCCAAAAACGAGGCACACCTAATCCCGATTTTTTCCGTTATATCAGCGAGCATAAATCTTTTCTACCATGAACACACATAACGACGCCGACCGCCGCGTGCTCGAACTCCTTTCGCAAAGCTTCGGCAATGCATCAGCGGCTGCTACTGAAATCATCAATCTCGAAGCCATCCTCAATCTCCCGAAGGGAACTGAGCATTTCGTGGCCGACATACACGGCGAGCACGAGGCTTTCTCGCATATCCTGAAGAATGCCTCCGGAAATATCCGGCGCAAAGTGCGCGAACTTTTCGCCACTTCAATGCGCGAGGAGGAAATCCGCCAGCTCTGCTCGCTGATATATTATCCCGGGCGGAAACTTGAATATGTGAAGACCACTGAGCCGAATCTGCTCGATTTCTATTCCGTCACGCTCCACCGTCTGGTGAAGGTGCTGCAGGAGGTGAGCTCGAAGTATACGCGCTCCAAGGTGCGAAAGGCGCTGCCGAAAGAGTTTGCATATATCATCGAGGAGCTGCTGCATGAGGCCCCTTCGGGTGAGAACAAACAGCTATACTACAACCGTATCGTGGAGACGATCATCTCCACCGGTCAGGCCGATTCTTTCATCAAGGCGATATGCCGCGTAATCCAGTCGCTCAGCATCGACCAGCTGCATATCCTCGGCGATATCTATGACCGCGGACCGGGAGCACACCTCATTCTTGACCTGCTGATGAATTACAGGGACTACGACATACAATGGGGCAATCACGACGCGCTTTGGATGGGAGCGGCTTCAGGCAACGAGGCGTGTATCGCCAATGCCATCCGGATCTGTCTGCGATACGGCAATATGGAAACTCTTGAGGATGGCTACGGCATCAATCTGGTGCCTTTGGCCACATTCGCAATGGAGACTTATGGAGAGGACCCCTGCGATGTATTCTCGCCAAAACTTAGTCCCGGCAGTTCGGCTCTTACGCTGAAGAGCCGACGCCTTACGGCCAAGATGCACAAGGCTATATCTGTGATTCAATGGAAGCTGGAAGCTGATATGATTCGCCGCCATCCGGAATGGAAGATGGACGACCGACGGCTGCTCCATCATATAGACTTCAATGCGGGAACGGTGGAAATCGACGGCAAGAGCTACAAACTGCTCGACCACAATTTCCCCACAATCGACCCCTCCGACCCTTATGCACTCACGGTCGAGGAGAAGGAGCTTATTGCCAAGCTGGTACACAGTTTCCAGGTGAGCGACAAACTGAAAAGCCACATGCACATATTTCTGTCGCACGGCGGAATCTACGGCATCTATAATTCGAATCTCCTATTCCACGCCTCGGTGCCTCTCAACAAGGACGGGGCGCTCAAGGAGGTGACTGTGCTCGATGAGAAGCTGAGCGGAAAGGGGTTGCTACAGAAAGTGGAAAGCCTGATGAGGGCTGCCTTCGACCCGGACTCCGCGCCTGAACTGCGGCAGTATGCCCGCGACTACTACTTCTATGTGTGGTGCGGACCGGATTCTCCTCTATTCGACAAGGCTAAGATGGCCACATTCGAGCGCTATCTGATAAAGGAGAAGGAGCCGCAGCATGAGGAGAAAGGGCATTATTATCATCTGCGCGATGATGAAAAGGTGTGCGACATGATTCTAAATGCTTTCGGCGTGACCGGCGAGCACCGCCACATCATCAACGGCCATGTGCCTGTAAAGGCCGGAAAGGGGGAGAATCCAATCAAGGCCAACGGAAAGATGATGGTAATCGACGGAGGGTTTTCGAAAGCCTATCACAATACTACCGGTATCGCCGGCTACACGCTCGTGTTTCACTCACGTGGATTCCAGCTTGTGCAGCACGAGCCATTCACTTCGGCCGAAGAGGCGGTCAGAAACGGCTCTGACATCGTCGACACCACTCAGATTGTGGAGATGAACCATAGCCGCCTTCTGGTGCGCGACACCGACAAGGGGGCGGAGCTACAGAGTCAGATCAATGAACTCCGAGAACTGCTGAAGGCCTACCGCCACGGCACTCTCAAAGAGCGCAAATAGGTTATATGGCATCTCCGCAGAGCCTGCAATCACACTCTGCGGGGAGGAGGAGGGAATGTGTCGCACAAAATTATAAAGCACGACTCTATTATAAAGTATTGCTGTCCGGTAAAAAAAGAC
>DKWX01000014.1:0-15469 GCA_002491945.1 Porphyromonadaceae bacterium UBA7141 | reverse complement strand
TTTTACCGGACAGCAATAATTATAAAGCAAGCCATCTCCTTTAAGCAAGCCATCTCCAAGACACAAGAAACCCGGAGCCTGAGGTTCCGGGTTTCTTATGTAAAGACTTGAAGGTCATTGCTGGTCGGTGCCGGCGAATTCCATCAGATAGGCCTTGATAAAATCATCAATCTCGCCGTCCATCACGGAGCCTACGTCTGAGGTCTGATAGTTCGTGCGGTGGTCTTTCACACGGCGGTCATCGAAGACGTAGCTGCGGATCTGGCTACCCCACTCGATTTTCTTCTTTCCGGCCTCGATTTTGGCCTGTTCCTCCATACGGTGGTTGAGTTCCTTCTCATAGAGTATGGAGCGAAGGTGGCGCAAGGCGTTCTCCTTATTCTTGGGCTGGTCGCGTGTCTCGGTGTTCTCGATAAGGATTTCTTCTTCTTCGCCTGTATAGGGGTCCTTATACTGGTAGCGCAGACGCACTCCCGATTCCACCTTATTCACGTTCTGACCTCCAGCGCCGCCGGAGCGGAATGTATCCCAGCTTATCAGCGCGGGCTGGATCTGCACCTCGATAGTGTCGTCGACAAGCGGGGTGACAAATACTGAAGCAAACGATGTCATTCGCTTCCCCTGCGCATTGTAGGGGGATACGCGCACCAGACGGTGCACGCCGTTCTCTGATTTCAGGAAGCCATAAGCATAGTCGCCCTCGATATTGATTGTGACCGATTTGATGCCTGCATCATCGGCCTCGAGGAGATTGGCGATAGTGGCCTTATAGCCGTGGCGCTCAGCATAGCGCAGATACAGGCGCATCAGCATCGATGCCCAGTCCTGAGCCTCTGTGCCGCCGGCGCCGGAGTTGATTTTGAGCACTACGCCCAGCTTATCCTCCTCGCGGCGCAGCATATTGCGCAGCTCAAGGTCTTCGAGTGCCTTGAGCACCGCTGCATACTGCTCATCGACCTCGGCTTCAGTCACCAGACCTTCCTTGACGAAGTCGAATGCCAGCTGCAGCTCCTCCACCTGCTTGTCGAGCGTCTCGTAGGCCTCGATCCAGAAACGGAGTTCTTTGATTTTCTTCATCTGGGCCTCGGCTTTCTCGCGGTCTTCCCAGAAGTCGGGCACGTGTGTGCGGAGTTCCTCTTCTTCTACTTCGATTTTCTTGCTGTCGACGTCAAAGATACCTCCTCAGCGCCAACTTGCGCTCTACCGCCTCTTTCAACTGGTCCTGGGTAGTCATATTAAGTTATTGTTATGTTATTTGGTTATTTATTCTTCCGGAGCCGCCCGGCACATTGGTGGAGCGGCTACCGATATATCAGGCAAGTATTCAAGTCAGGATTTACGGGTGATGCGCCGCTTCTTCGGGGCTGCATCCTGCGCCTCCATCAATGCCTTGGCCTCTTCGAGAGTCAGTGCGGCGGCATCGGTGGTCTTTGGAATCTTGTAGTTGACGGCCTTCTTAGCTCCTTCCGGCTTATACGCGAGATAAGGGCCGTAGCGCCCGTCGATTACCTCAAGGCCGGGCATCTCCGGAAATGACTTGATATGCGAGGCGGCTGCCTTGGCACGCTTGTCAGCTATGAGCGTCTCGGCTTCCTGCAACGTGATTGTCTCCGGAGCCATACCCTTGGGGATAGATACGAAAACACCGTCATGGCGCACATATGGGCCAAAGCGCCCTATTGCGGCTGTGACCGTCTTCCCCTCGAACTCTCCGAGTCGGCGGGGAAGTTCGAAAAGCTTCAGTGCCTCTTCGAGCGAGATGCTCGATATGCTCTGGTCTTTCTTCAGACTGGCAAAGAGAGGTTTCTCCTCGTCTGAGGCATCGCCGATCTGCACCACAGGTCCGAAGCGTCCGATCTTGACCGATACCGGGCGGCCGCTCTTAGGGTCAGTGCCGAGCAGACGCTCACCCACCTTATGCTCCATCTTGAGATCGTTGATGGCCTCTATGCCTGGATGGAAGCCCTTGTAGAAATCCTTTATCTCGCTTTTCCAGCCAAGTTTCCCTTCGGCGATGTCGTCGAATTTCTCTTCCACGCGGGCCGTGAAGTTATAGTCGAGTATGTCGGGGAAATGGAGGGTCAGGAAGTCGTTGACAATCATACCTACATCGGTGGGCACAAGACGCCCCTTGTCGGAGCCGGCGTTCTCTGTGGCCACACTGCGTGTGATGCGGTCGTCGTCAAGAATGAGGCGCACGTACTGGCGTGGCTCGCCATCGCGCTCGCCGCGCTTGATGTAGTCGCGGTGCTGTATGGTGGAGATAGTAGGCGCATAGGTCGAGGGTCGGCCGATGCCGAGGTCTTCCATCTTTTTCACCAAAGAGGCCTCCGTATAGCGTGCCGGAGGCTGCGAGAAGCGCTGAGTGGCCGTAAGGCCGGATAGAGTTACTTCTCCCCCTTTCTCTATCGAGGGGAGCAGCCCCTGCTGCAACGGGCGGTCGGCATCGGCAGTCTGTGTATTGGCATCGGCATATGCGCTTAGGAATCCGGGGAATTTCACCACCTCCCCCTCTGCACGGAATGTCTCGGCCACACCCTCGGCACGGATTTCAACGTTGGTCTTTTCGAGCTGCGCGTCGGCCATCTGACTGGCTAAGGCGCGCTGGCGTATGAGATTATACAGACGGCGCTGGGCTTCGTCGGAACCCACGCTTTTTTTACTGATATAAGTCGGGCGTATGGCCTCGTGAGCCTCTTGGGCACCCTTTGAACTGGTGTGATAATGGCGCACCTTTAGATACTCCCCGCCATATTCGCCGGCTATCTCCTTAGAGATATCCGACAGGGCGAGGTCGGATAGATTGAGCGAGTCGGTACGCATATAGGTGATATGACCGTCTTCATAGAGTTTCTGAGCCAGCATCATGGTCTGATTGACAGAGAATCCGAGACGGCGCGAAGCCTCCTGCTGCAGTGTGGATGTGGTGAACGGAGGGGCCGGAGAGCGGCGCAGCGGATGCACCCTGACATCAGTGACGCGGAAAGCTGCCTGCGAGGCGGCCCGGCGGCACTCTTCGAGCAGCGCCGTCGCACTCTCTTCATCCGGCAGGCGGCAGGTGGCCTCCGCCTTCAGTTCGGCTCCGCCGGGGACGGTAAGAAACCGTGCCGTGACGCGGTAATACGGCTCTGACGTGAAGGCATTTATTTCCTTCTCGCGCTCGCATATGAGGCGCACGGCCACACTCTGCACTCGCCCGGCCGAAAGCTGCGGCTTAATCTTACGCCACAACACCGGGCTGAGTTCGAAGCCCACTATGCGGTCGAGCACACGGCGCGCCTGCTGGGCGTTGACACGGTCTATGTCGATGCCGCGCGGATTAGCGATGGCGTGAAGTATGGCCGGTTTGGTTATTTCATGGAATACGATGCGCCGCGTGCGGCCGGCATCCAGCCCGAGCTCCTCAAAAAGATGCCAGGCAATAGCCTCACCCTCGCGGTCTTCATCGGATGCGAGCCATACCATATCGGCCTCCTTGGCGGCCTTGCGAAGTGTGCGCACCAAATCTTTCTTATCGGCCGGCACTTCATAGTCGGCAGTAAAGTCTGTAGCTTCATCCGGCTTGATCTCTTTTTTAGAGAGATCCCGGATATGGCCATAGCTGGAAAGCACCTTATAGTCCTTCCCAAGAAACTTTTCGATGGTCTTGGCCTTGGCCGGAGACTCAACTATTACGAGATTCTTCATTATCGGCTGTAGAGATGTGTTACAACATGTCGTGGAGAGCATCCTGCGCCCCGGCCGGATACCGTTGCCGGAGAGGTCACGGCAGATACCGGCGGCCCTTGGCGATGGAATCCGGGCGCAAAATTACTAATTTTTTAATAATTTAACGCCGCCACACCTTAATAAGTTTCGTTTTCGTCCGCCACTACCCTTCTCAACCCGCGTTTTTGAGCAGGACGGGGGATGCCATACGGTTGCAAAATCAGAAAAAAATCGTTAACTTTGTATGTTTTTATTGACTTCCCGACCGCAAGGGCTCCATATACGGACACACCCTTTCTCCCCGGGTAGGCCAGGCTCCGGAAAGTCAGTCACAATCACCATCATACCAATGGCAAACGAAGAACAGCAGAAACAATATCAAGCCGACAACATCCAGGTGCTCGAAGGGCTCGAAGCCGTAAGAAAGCGCCCCGCGATGTATATCGGCGACATCTCCGGACGAGGCCTGCACCATCTGGTGTATGAGGTAGTCGACAACTCTATCGACGAGGCCCTCGCGGGTTTCGCCAACCACATAAAGGTCACAATTCTCGAAGACAATTCTATCCGTGTCGATGACAACGGACGCGGCATCCCGGTCGACATGCACGAAAAGATGCACAAGCCCGCTCTGGAGGTTGTGCTGACAGTACTCCATGCCGGTGGCAAGTTCGACAAGGGTAGCTATAAGGTCTCGGGCGGCCTGCACGGCGTGGGTGTAAGCTGCGTCAATGCGCTCTCCGACTATCTCAGGGCCGAAATCCACCGCGGCGGCAACATCTACATGCAGGAATACGCTTTCGGCAAGCCCACCACAGAGATGACCGTAATCGGACAGACCGACCGCACCGGCACTACGATTATATTCCATCCCGACTCTTCGATCTTCACCGAGACCGTCTACGACTTCGAGACATTGGCCAACAGGCTGCGCGACCTGGCATACCTCAACGCCGGAATCCGCCTCGAACTTACCGACATGCGGGTGCGCGACGAGCAGGGGGTACCAAAGAAAGCCGTGTTCCACTCCAACGAGGGGCTGAAGGAATTCGTGAAATACATCGACTCCGGCAAGGAGCCTCTCATCAACGAGGTGATACACATCAACACCGAGAAGAACGGCGTGCCCGTAGAAGTGGCGATGACATATAACACCTCTTTCAACGAAAACATCTTCTCCTACGTCAATAATATCAACACCGTCGAGGGAGGCACTCACCTCACCGGCTTCCGCCGCGGACTGACAACCACCCTCAAGAAATATGCCGACGACAACCACCTGCTCGACAAACTTAAAATCGAGCTTTCGAAGGAGGACTTCCGCGACGGCCTCACAGCCGTGATTTCGGTAAAGGTGGCCGAACCTCAGTTTGAGGGGCAGACCAAGACTAAACTCGGCAACAGCGACATACAGGGTGTAGTGTCGCAGGCCATCACAGAGGCTCTCAACAACTATCTTGAAGAGAATCCGAAGCAGGCTCGCGCCATAGTCGACAAAGTCGTGCTCGCCGCCACTGCCCGTCATGCCGCCCAGTCGGCCAGAATGAAGGTGCAGCGCAAATCGCCGCTACAGGGTGCCGGCCTGCCCGGCAAGCTTGCCGACTGCAAAAGCCGCGATGCGGCTCAGTGCGAGCTTTTCCTCGTCGAGGGTGACTCGGCTGGCGGTTCTGCCAAGCAGGGACGGAATCCTCATTATCAGGCCATACTCCCGCTGAGAGGAAAAATCCTCAATGTCGAGAAGGCTATGGACCATAAGGTCTACGAGTCAGAAGCAATCGTCAATATCTTCAAGGCTCTCGGAGTGACCATCGGCACCGAGGAGGATTCTAAGGAGCCTAACCTCTCCAAACTCCGCTATCACAAGGTGATAATCATGACCGATGCCGACGTCGACGGCGCTCACATCGCGACTCTGCTGATGACATTCTTCTTCCGCCGCATACGCCCGCTGATCGACAACGGCTACCTCTATATCGCCACACCACCTCTCTACAAATGCTCGACAAAGGGTAAAAACAAAATCGAGGAATACGCCTGGGATGAGCAGCAGGTGCAGCGCTTCGTGGATTCACGATGCGACGGCGACCGCAACAAGATGGTGTTGCAGCGATACAAAGGTCTTGGCGAGATGAATCCGCAGCAGCTATGGGAGACTACAATGGACCCCGAGAACCGTATGCTCAAGCAGGTGACTCTGCTCAACGCCGCCGAGGCCGACCACACTTTCTCCGTGCTAATGGGGGAGGAGGTCGGTCCCCGAAGAGAATTTATCGAAGCACACGCATCATACGCCAATATCGACGCCTGATGACTGTCATATCAGTCGGAGCCAGACATCTGCCGCAACGATGACTCCGCTCTGACCGCCACACACCGACAATCCCGTATGGAGACGAAACCGACGCCCCCATACGGGATTTTCACAATTGTTAATTCAGCCCGGACACAAAACCAATGTATCTGCACTTTTGTTAGAAAAGTCAGATTGCCCGAGGCTCAAACCGCACTCATAGCCAAACCCTCGCAAAAGGCAACCTATCTGCAAGTAAGTGTCCTAATTTAGGCAATCCATGAATTTATTTTCTGCCGATTCTCTCTCCGCGTGCTATCAGCGCCGTTTAAATCCTGACTCTTACCCATAACCCAAAACTTTAAGCATAATCATAATTTTATGAAAAAAACTTTTACACTTATCTCCTTTGCAGCTATGAGCCTCGGCGCATTCGCCATCTCCCCGAAACACCATCAAGAGGATGGCAACGACATCCGGGATGTGGCACACGACGCATTTGAAGACAATGCTCCCAATGACCTGAAGGCCGCCGTGCCGAAATTCGCGGTGTTCGGTGTGCCGGGGAAGTTCTATATCGGTCTTGGAGGCACTATCAAGCTCACTGCCGGAGTCGATGCCGGCGACCCGATTTCGAATCCCAATGAGCTGGTGACGGCCGACATATCTCCTGTCGGCCCCGGCGACCATACCAAATTTCAGCTCTCGGCCATGCAGTCGAGCTTCTACCTTAATTTCGTGGGACTGCCAGGCTCCGACAATCAGATTGGCGCGTTCATCAATATGAACTTTCTCAACGACTATGTGCCGGTGCTGCAATATGCATATCTGAAGTGGCGCGGCATCAAGGCAGGTTATGATTATTCGGTATTTTCCGACCTCGGCGCCACTCCACCCACAATAGATTATGAGGGTCCGAACGCCGCGACTGCTTTCCCAGTGCCCACGGTCAATTATACATATCGCTTCGGCAAGAACAAAGCGTGGAGCGCCACTGCGGGACTGGAGCTCTCGCAGCTGTCGCAGACTAATTCTGCCCGCTCCAGGACTGTCAGCCAGGGGGCTCCCGATATCCCTGTGGCTCTCGAATACAGCTGGAACAATACTCAGGACTGGGTGCGACTGTCGGCAGTGCTCCGCAACATGAATTACTATAATGTGGCCTCTGACCGCAATATCGACATCGTGGGCTGGGGCGTATCTCTGAGCGGTACGGCTGAAATCGTGCCTGATCTCCGCGCCTTCTGGACCGGCACCTACGGCCACGGCATCGCCTCCTATATTCAGGACCTCAACGGTGCCGGACTCGACCTGACTCCCGTAGGCGACAGCCCCGCACTGAAGGCCACCAGAACCTGGGGTGCGTTCGGGGCTCTGCAGTATAACTTCTCACCCGATGTATATATGTCGGCCTCTTATTCACATGTGCGCAATTATGCCGACCACTGGGAAGGGGGCAATCCGCTTACTTTCGGCGAGGCCTATAAGTATGCCCAGTATGTGAATGCATCGCTATTCTGGAATGTCAATTCCTATATCACGACCGGCGTGGAATATCTCTACGGACGCCGTGTCAACAATGACCGCACACAGGCCCATACCAACCGTATGCAGGCCATGATTCAGCTCAGTTTCTGACTGATCGCAGTGTCTCCTTTCAATTCATTCTGAGTCTCACACTTTTTTAATAATAATAGCATTTACGCCCCGCCGCATCCGTGATGGAATGCGGCGGGGCGGATTATCAGGGGGGGATTATCAGGGAGTGGCGGATTATTACCCGGCCCGTTGTCAGATGGCTCCGTAGACACTCAGCACCCCCAGGATGCGATATATGCCGAAAACACTGGCATAGGGGATATCAAACGGCGGATAAGTCGGATTAAGGCTCCGCGCCTCTATGCTTTCCGACCCCTTATGGCCCGGGAAAAGGCATTTCACCACAACTCCATTATCGGTATCCACCACAAGCGGATTGCCCCAGGGGATGAACGAACGGTCGTTGATGCGACGGATGAAAAGCAGGCTGCCGTCGGTGAACATCGGCTCCATGCTGTCGCCGGATACCTTTATGGCCATCTCGGCACCGCGTATCTGAGTGGCTATCATTTCGCACTGTCCGCGCAGCACGGATTCGGAATACGCCTGTATGCGCCCGGCATAGGCGGCCGAGGGTATCAGCGGCACCATCGTGATGCCACGCTCTTCCATTGTTCGCTCCTCATCAACGGGACCATCACCCAGATTAAGCGACATCTCACCTTTGCCATAGAGTAGCCAGTCGGGGTTGAGGTCGGGATAACGTTCGCGGATGCGCAGCATCTTGTCGTCGGATATCGATCGGCGCATCGCCCCGATATATGTGCTGCTGACTCCTATGCTTTGCGTGAACTCTATCTGACTCAGATGCTTATGATGCAGATATTTGAGCAGGCGCTCTTTTACTTCTGATGACATGGCGGTAGGGATTTCTATCGGTTTATATTCTTTCTAAGACATAACGGCAGGCCGCGACGGGCGCCGGCGCGGCTTTAACCAAAGCGCTCGGCCTCCATCGGTCAATACTTACCGGATATGGCCTGAATGCCTTTATTAAATTTGCAATGCTAAATTAATATTTAACTTTGAATTCTGCAAATTATGAGCTACATTTCGACATCCGCACCTCCCGTCACATCATCGCTGCGCGTGACACTGCAGGATGTGATGGATAATCTGAAACTTGTATGTTCCTATCTCGGCATGAAACGCGAAGAGAATCCTGCCGGATATGCCCGCATAGCGGCTCTTGATTCCGATGCCGCTCTCATAGCGCTGCTCATGGAGGATGCCGCTTTGCTGATATCGGCACGCTTCCCCGGCCCATTGCTGCGCTGGCGATACTCGCGCAATGCTCTTGAGTTTACATTTGAGTCTACTCCGGACACAGAGGCGCTGCAGCCGGCCTTGACAAGGGTGATATGTCTAGAGGTACTGAGGCGCTGGCTGCGCATCTCCGGTTCGGATTACGCCGATAGCATAAGCGAGTCGGCAGCCGAAGCCACCGACTCGCTTAAAATCTATTTTCCCGGCACATCGGACTCCGCCGGAGCCGGCGGCCATCCCTTACGTCCGGCATCTCCCCGGCGTGTGCCGCCTATCTGAGCGGATGCGGAATCGGAGGGAGGCCGCATCCAGCTTATCAATAGCTTTCCTTCTCGTTGGGGAAGTTGCAGCTTTTCACGTCTTGGATGTAATGCTGCACGGCATCGTTCATCACACTGGCCACATCTGCATATCGGCGCAGGAAACGCGGAGAGAACCCCTGATTTATCCCCAGCATATCGTGCATCACAAGCACCTGCCCGTCGACTCCGCCGCCGGCTCCGATACCGATTATCGGGATTGACACCTCTTTGGCCACACGCTCTGCCAGCTTGGCCGGTACTTTCTCTATGACCATTGCGAAGCATCCCACCTCTTCAAGCATCTTGGCATCCTCAATCAGTTTCTGCGCCTCGGCCTCTTCGCGGGCACGCACGGTATATGTGCCGAATTTATTGATGCTCTGCGGTGTGAGGCCGAGATGTCCCATCACCGGGATTCCTGCCGAAAGTATCCGTTCTATCGATTCGCGTATTTCCGATCCCCCCTCCATCTTCACAGCCTCGGCATGACTCTCTTTCATGATGCGTATGGCTGATGCAAGAGCTTCTTTCGAGTTGCCCTGATATGTGCCGAAGGGGAGGTCGACTACTACAAGAGCGCGGCTTGTGCCCTTCATGACCGATTTGGCGTGATATATCATCTGGTCGAGGGTGATGGGGAGAGTGGTCTGATTGCCGGCCATTACGTTGGAGGCCGAATCGCCGACAAGGATGCAGTCGATGCCGGCGGCATCGAGAATCTTGGCCGACGAATAGTCGTAGGCCGTGAGCATCGATATCTTCTCGCCGCGCTGCTTCATCTCGCTAAGCCGGCGGGTTGTGACCTTTCTTGTGTTGTCTACTGTGTTGGTTGACATTTTTTACCTGTGTTTTTTGTGTGACGTCGGGCCGGAGGTCTGCACCTCCGGCCCGACACATAGTCATATTGATATTACTCGTTTACCCACACCTGAAATTCCCACGGGCCGAGATGATTCGGAAGTTCGGCGGGAGCACCGGTGAAGTAATTTATCTTTGAATCAGCCGAGGGGGCCTGGTCGGTGAATGTAATCATGTTCTCGCCTGCCGAGAGATTCACGAGCACTGTCACGGCATCGCCCGAGGCATCACTGCGTGTGAAGGCAAGCACATCAGGCGATGTGGTCTGCCACACCTGCATACTGTCCATCTGGCCAGAGGCGTTGAGCGCGGAGTGATTGTGCTTCAGCGCATTGAGCATCTCATAGAAGGATGTGATCTGATTGTGCGTATAATCGGGCTGACTGGGGTCAAGCTCAAAGAACTCGAATGCGTGGTTGAATCCCACTTCCTGACCGGTATACATCATCGGCATTCCGGGGAGCGTGTAGCTCAGCACCGCGAATGCGCCAAGGCCTTTGCCGTAGCGCTCGAATTCCGTTCCTTCCCATGAGTTGAGGTCATGGTTGGTGACCATGTTCATATGAATCGAGCCCTTGGGATATTCCTTATCCTGACGGGCGATAAGCTCTACGATATCAACAGCGCGGGCGGCCTTGCGGTTCTGTTTCTGCGCCACGGCATAGGCATTCTCTCCCTGAGTGGCGGAGATATCGTTGAACAGATCCTTCATAGGCCATGCATAGTCGGCGTTGAAGGAGTTGAGCAGTTCGGGCTTTGATGCCTCGGCAAGCATGAATACGGGCTTGATGGCGTTCAATTCGGGGATTACTCCTTCCCAGAAGAATGTGGGCACCTCTCCGGCCACGTCACAGCGGTAACCATCGATATCGGCCTCCGTAATCCAGAATTTCAGCACGTCGGCCATGGCCTGGCAGGTGGCCGGATTGCCGTAGTCGAGCTTATAGGTATCGGTCCAGTCGAAGGGACCGGACATCTCCCCTTTCTCGTTCTTGACGTAATAATCGGGATTTTCGGCTACCCATGCGTTGTCGCAGCCTGTGTGATTGCACACCTCATCAAGAATCACCTTCATACCCAGCGAATGAGCCGTGCGCACGAATTCTTTCAGATCCTCCATCGTGCCGAACTCGGGATTTACGCTCTTATAGTCCTTGACTGCATAGTATGAGCCGAGCGAGCCCTTGCGGTTTTTCTCGCTTATCGGGTGTATGGGCATAAGCCATATGATGTCAACACCCAAATCCTTAAGCTGAGGCAGACGCTTCTGCAGCCCCTTGAGGTTGCGTTCGGCTGTGCCCTGACGCAGATTGGCCTCATAAATCACGGCATTCTCTATCCATTCAGGATTGGTTTTGGGTTGGGATGCGGCTGCTGACACCGCTGGAATCATCAGCGAGGCAAGCAATACCCCGGCTACGACAGGCTTGAATTTCATATTATTGTCAGTTCAGTTTTATTGTTTGTGCAAGCGCCGGCTGCTGAAGTGGCGTCCACTTCGATGGCGACGCAGCAATCAGAATGCAAAAATAGCACAAATACCCGGGGCGTGCAATTACCTTTGCAGGTATTTCGGCAATCGCCCGCTTCCGGACTTCATATCAGAGCGAGTGCTCCGGTGGATGAATCCATCATGTATCCGGCCACACGTATATCTTTAGTCATAAGCGGGTGATTGCGTATGAGGTCGACTGTCTCGCGCACCGACTCGGCTCCGTCATCAAACCCGTGCAGCCAGCTGTCGAGGTCGATGCCGCAGTGGCGCATGAGCGATATGTGTTCCTCGTCAATTCCCCTGGCACGCATGAGTTCGAGCATTTCGGCGGCATTCATCCCCTGCACTCCGCATCCGGTGTGGCCTATGACCATTATCTCCTCCACTCCGAGTTCGTAGACGGCCACAAGCAGGGAGCGCATCGTTGAGTCGAACGGATGCGTTATGGTGCCCCCAGCATTCTTGATCATCTTCACATCTCCGTTGCGTATGCCGAGAGCTGCCGGCAGCAGCTCCACAAGGCGGGTGTCCATGCAGGTGACTATCGCAATCTTTTTATCGGGATATTTGGATGTGGCATACTCGCGGTAACCTTCGCGTGCCACAAACTCCCGGTTGTAGCTCAGTATATCGTCAATCATTGTCAAGGAAGTCTTTTTGCCCCATTTCAGAGGTTGATAAACATGACTCAAAATTAGCCAAATCCGCGGATATATGCAAACCCGGACACCTCAAAAATTCCGTTCCGTATCGAATAATTACCGACAATAGAATCCCCCCATTGCAGAAGATTCCGATTACGCCCCGTTTCCACAAAAAAAATGTTAATGAAGGGTGCCAATCCTGATTGAATCGGCGCCAATCCACGCTTATATTTGCGGATTAAGAGGATTTTCAGTAAATTTGCAAGTTGAACAATAGGCTCTTGACCCAACCTGTCGGTCCGGGCCTATCCTTCACTCTGTGCCGCAAGGCAGTCGGCACCCCTGCGTGGCACCCGCCCCCTCTCGACGGCCGCCGGCAAGACGGAGCATATACTGAAAACTACACACACAACATCACTGCGATGGAATACAATCATAAGGAAATTGAAAGCCGCTGGCAGAAGTACTGGCGCGACAATGACATCTATAAGGCCGAAATCAATCCGGCCAAAAAGAAATTCTATGTCCTCGACATGTTCCCCTATCCTTCGGGTGCAGGACTGCATGTGGGGCATCCGCTCGGCTACATAGCCAGCGACATCTATTCGCGTTTCAAGCGCCTGCAGGGCTTCAATGTGCTACACCCCATGGGATATGATGCTTATGGGCTCCCGGCCGAACAGTATGCCATCCAGACAGGCCAGCATCCAGAAAAGACCACTACCGAGAATATTGCCCGATATCGCAGCCAGCTCGACAAAATCGGGTTCTCGTTCGACTGGAGTCGTGAGGTGCGCACCTGCGACCCGGATTATTACAAATGGACGCAGTGGGTTTTCATGCAGATGTTCAATCATTATTATGACCGCATTGCCGACAAGGCTCTCCCCATAGAGCGCCTCACGGAGCGATTCGCGGCCTCCGGCACAGAGGGGATTGATGCTGCTTGCAGCAAGGACCTGGTCTTCACTGCCGATGAATGGAACTCTTGGGATGAGCGCCGCCGCCGCGAGGTGCTGATGAACTACCGTATCGCCTATCAGGGGGAGACGATGGTCAACTGGTGTCCGGCTCTTGGCACGGTGCTGGCCAACGACGAGGTGTCGGAAGGCGTCAGCGTGCGTGGCGGCCATCCGGTCGAGCAGCGCGTGATGAATCAGTGGTGTCTCCGTGTGTCGGCTTATGCGCCACGTCTGCTGGCTGATATGGAGGAACTCGAATGGAGCGAATCGCTTAAGGAGACCCAGCGCAACTGGATTGGCAGAAGCGAGGGGGCTGAAATGCGTTTCGGCGTGAAGGACTCTGACCTGGAACTTGAGATTTTCACCACCAGAGCCGACACCATATTCGGTGTGACTTTCATGGTGCTCGCTCCTGAATCGGCCTATGTGCGCCGGCTCGTCACTCCGGAGCATAAGGAGGCTGTGGAGAAATACCTCGACGAGGTGAAACATAAGACCGAGCGCGAACGTCAGATCGACAAGCGTGTCAGCGGCGTATTCACCGGAGCATATGCCATCAATCCGCTTACGGGCAAGGAAATCCCTGTCTATGTGAGCGACTATGTACTGGCCGGCTACGGCACCGGGGCCATCATGGCAGTGCCGGCACACGACTCGCGCGACTATGCCTTCGCACGCCACTTCAGCCTCCCGGTAATACCTCTTATCGAGGGTGCCGACGTGTCGGAAGAAAGCTTCGATGCGAAGGAGGGGGTAATGATTAATTCCGAAGGCCCGGAGCTCAATCTCAACGGCCTGCAGGTAAAGGAGGCTATCGCCCGCACAAAGCAGTTTATCGAAGAGAAAGGGCTGGGCAAAGTAAAGGTCAACTATCGTCTGCGCGATGCGATATTCTCGCGTCAGCGATACTGGGGCGAGCCGTTCCCGGTATACTACAAGGACGGCATCCCTTATCTGATGGATGAAAAAGAGCTGCCGCTGCTTCTCCCCGAAGTCGACAGCTATCTCCCCACCGCCGACGGTCAGCCCCCGCTGGGACGCGCCAAAGGGTGGACCACCCCCGAGGGGTATCCCATCGAGCTATGCACTATGCCCGGATTCGCCGGCTCTTCTGCATATTATCTCCGATACATGGATCCCCACAATCATGATGCCCTCGTAAGCCGGGAAGCCGATGAATACTGGCAGGACGTCGACCTCTATATCGGGGGTGCCGAACATGCCACGGGCCATCTGATTTATTCCCGATTCTGGAACAAGGTGCTCTTCGACCTGGGACTTGTGGTGCGCAAGGAGCCGTTCCGCAAGCTCGTCAACCAGGGGATGATACAGGGGCGCACCAGCTTTGTCTATCGCATCAAGGACACCAATACATTCGTCAGCCACGGACTGAAAGACAACTACGATGTGACCCCTATACGCGTAGACATCAGTATGGTCAGCAACGACATTCTCGACACAGCCCGCTTCCGCGCATGGCGCCCGGATTTCGCCGATGCCGAGTTTATACTCGAAGACGGCCGTTACCACTGCGGATATGCTGTAGAAAAGATGTCGAAGTCGATGTACAATGTGGTCAATCCCGATGATATCGTGGAGCGATATGGCGCCGACACATTACGCCTGTATGAGATGTTCCTCGGCCCGCTTGAGCAATCGAAGCCCTGGGACACAAACGGTATCGACGGCGTCAACCGCTTCCTGCGCAAACTCGTGGGACTCTTCTCCAAAGCCGACCTTTCCCGACATGACGAAATGCCGAAAGAGGTGAAGAAGACGATGCACAAGCTCATCAAGAAGGTGACTATGGATATCGAGGCTTTCTCGTTCAATACCACTGTGGCGGCATTCATGATAGCCCTCAACGAACTGACCGCCGCAAAATCCGATTCAGCCGCCGCAATGGAGATATTCACGGTACTTATAGCCCCGTTCGCCCCGCATATTGCCGAAGAGTTCTGGCACACCCTCGGACATGACGGCACCGTGGCCGATGCCCGATGGCCCGAATGGGACGAAGCCGCCATCAAAGACGACACTGTGAAATATCCGGTAAGTTTCAACGGCAAGTCCCGCTTCCTTATCGAGGTGCCCGCAGGCACCGACGCCAAGGAGGTGGAACGCATCGCCATGGCCGACCCGGCAGCCGCAAAATGGCTCGAAGGCAAGACTGTACGCAAGGTAATCGTCGTGCCTGGCAAAATCGTCAATATAGTAGTGGGATAATCACATCCCGTATCTTAAGTAAGTGTTCAAATTTAACCGATAGCAAATGTGAAAGGGAATCTTTTATACAATCTGCGGCTTCCTTTTTGCCACTTCCGGCTTGTCGTTCAGTCGAATAT
>DKWX01000026.1 GCA_002491945.1 Porphyromonadaceae bacterium UBA7141 | reverse complement strand
TCTTATCCCGAACTCGCGTTATACCGATACTCCGGGGCGAATTTGCGAGAATTTCCAAAAGGGACCCGACAGTATGATTGAGACTCTGATAAATCTTGATAAATACCGCGACCTGAGCGGACAGTGTCAATTTACTGTCAAGCCTCTTGGCTCGAGTGTATGGACACTTGACGCACTTGTAGTGGGAGCCGTGATTAAGGGGGCGAGTCCCACCTATGCCTGGACCGGATACAGATACCAGTTTATGGCGAGCACGGCAGTCAACCTCGACAAATGGTCGATTTCGGCATCATACCAGTATCCCGGAAGAGTGGCCGTGGGTCAACTGATACGACCGCGCACGCAGGCATATAGTGCAAGATGCTATTACCGTCCGAATGAGAACATTGCAGTGGGTCTAAGTATAGAGTGCCCGTTCAGCAAAGGATGGAAGGAGTCGGAGCGCACGGTTAAGGAATCGCCCGTACAGATGATTACAGAATACTGCTCAGGCGATCGTGCTAATCTTGTGAGTCTGATGTTTGAATGGAATATTTCATATGGTAAAAATCGAGCCTCACGGCAGAACCACCGCATCAATATCCTTACGGAAGAAAAGGGAGTGCTCCGGAAGTAAATTAGAAGTGATGTGAGTACAATGAAGCTGATACCAAATCACTGCTGTGCAGGATGAATGCGTTATCTGGCTAATCAGGCAGATGTCAAGATCCCCTCTCTTGGATATCTGCCTGATTACATATAAAACAGGACTACTGGCGGGTGCCGGCGTGAGGATTGTGATTGGTCTTTACAGTAAAGCCATTAAATAGAAATTCAATAGGTTACAAAGGAGTTACAAAGAAATTACGATAATTTTCTCAGTTTGAGTCCGTAAAATTTTGATTTTTCGGAAATTCAAGCTATCTTTGCAGAGTTTTTGAGCTTATTGGCAGAGTAACGCCTGCCGATAGGCCCTTAAACATATGAGAGTATTAAATATTGTTCAGTATATCTGAATCAATTTAACAACCAAAACAATGACTGATCCAATAGCAGATTATCTGACTAGATTGAGAAACGCCATCCACGCCGGACACCGCGTGGTTGAGGTTCCCTCATCGAAGATGAAAAGGGAGATCACAAAAATCCTTTTCGACCAGGGCTACATCCTGAACTACAAGTTTGAGGAAGGCCAGAATCCGCAGGGCACAATCAAGATTGCCCTCAAATACGATCCCATCGAGAAGGTGAGCGCAATCAAAAACCTTCATCGCGTATCGCGTCCGGGTCTTCGCCAGTACACCGGTTACAAGGAGATGCCCCGTGTGCTCAACGGTCTGGGTATCGCAATTCTCAGCACCTCACAGGGTGTGATGACCAACAAAGAAGCCAAAGAGAAGAAAATCGGCGGCGAAGTGCTGTGTTACGTATATTAATCAAAGGAGGTATCGAATATGTCAAGAATAGGTAAAGCCCCGATTGAGATACCTGCCGGCGTAACAGTCCAGGTAAATGGCAATGTAGTGACAGTCAAGGGTCCCAAAGGGGAACTGTCGCAAGAAATCAATCCCGATATCAATGTAGCTGTAGAGGATGGCCACGTAGTAGTGACACGTCCTGATGACGAGCGTGCCCATCGTTCGATGCATGGCCTGTACCGCGCCCTGATTCACAATATGGTGGTAGGCGTTTCTGTGGGCTATAAGAAGGAGATGGAGCTTGTAGGTGTGGGTTATCGCGCCACATCGACCGGCCAGGTGCTTGAGCTTGCCCTCGGCTTCTCACACGCAATCTTCATCAAGCTTCCCGGCGAAATCAAAGTGGAGGCCAAATCAGAGCGTAACAAAAACCCGCTTATTATCCTTGAGAGCGCCGACAAGCAGCTTCTCGGCCAGGTATGCGCCAAAATCCGCTCTCTGCGTAAGCCTGAGCCTTACAAGGGTAAAGGTATCAAGTTTGTGGGCGAGATCATCCGTCGCAAATCGGGTAAGTCAGCTAACGCGAAATAATTAAAACAGCACAGAAATGGTATCTAAGATAGATAGAAGAAATAAAATCAAGACCCGTATCCGCGGCAAGATTTCCGGCACAGCCGAGCGTCCGCGCATGAGCGTGTTCCGCTCCAACAAGGGCATCTACGTGCAGGTAATCGACGATCTGGCCGGTGTGACACTGGTCGCAGCTTCCTCCAAGGGTCTTGAGGGGGGCACAAAGAGCGAAGTCGCTGCCAAGGTAGGCGCTGAAATCGCCAAAAAGGCACTTGAGAAAGGTATCAGCACAGTGGTATTCGACCGTAACGGTTACCTTTTCCACGGACGCGTAAAATCTTTGGCCGACGCAGCACGCGAGGCCGGTCTTAAATTTTAAAAGAAATCATGGCTAAGAACAATAGAGTTAAATCCACAAATGATTTGGAATTGAAAGACCGTCTTGTGGCCATCAACCGTGTGACCAAAGTCACCAAAGGCGGACGTGCTTTCAGTTTTGCAGCCATCGTCGTAGTCGGCAATGAAGACGGCATAATCGGCTGGGGCCTCGGCAAGGCCAACGAGGTGCAGGCAGCCATCGCCAAGGGCGTGGAGACTGCAAAAAAGAACCTTATACGTGTGCCCGTCCACAAGGGTACAATCCCCCACGAGCAGAGCGCCAAGTTCGGCGGCTCACGCATCTTCCTCAAGCCCGCATCCGAGGGTACCGGTGTGAAGGCCGGCGGCGCTATGCGTGCAGTGCTTGAGAGTGTGGGTATCACCGACGTGCTTGCGAAGTCAAAAGGCTCGTCCAACCCCCACAACCTTGTGAAAGCCACAATCGAGGCACTCAGCGAACTGCGTTCTCCCGCTCAGGTGGCGGCAGTGCGCGGCATTCCGGTTGAGAAAGTGTTTAACGGCAAATAAGATTAGAGACAATGGCACAGATAGCAATCAAACAGATCAAGAGCCGTATCAACTGTCCGGCTGTGCAGAAACGCACACTCGACGCACTGGGTCTGCGCAAAATGAACCAGACTGTAGTGCATGAAGACAATGCTTCAATCCGCGGCATGGTGAAAGCCGTGCATCACCTTGTGGAAGTTGCAACACTCTAACCTCTTAAAACCGCACTATAACAATGGAACTTCATAATCTCAAACCCGCTCCTGGCAGCAACAAGAAAAACAAACGTGTGGGCCGTGGCCCGGGCAGCGGTTACGGTGGCACTTCGACCCGTGGTCACAAGGGTGCCAAATCGCGCTCCGGCTATAGCCGCAAAATCGGCTTCGAAGGCGGCCAGATGCCCCTTCAGCGCCGTGTGCCTAAATTCGGCTTCAAGAATATCAACCGTAAGGAGTACAAAGCCATCAATCTCGAGGCTCTTGAGGCTCTCGCAGCATCCCGCAATCTGGAAAAGATTACAGTCGACGATCTGCGCGCTGCCGGACTTGTGTCCAAGAACAGCCTCGTGAAGGTGCTTGGCAATGGCGCTCTGACACGCAAAATTGAAGTCGAGGCCGATGCATTCTCCAAGAAGGCAGAAGAGGCAATCCAGGCAGCCGGCGGAAGCGTAATCAAAAAATAACAACTCAAAATGGGATTTACTCAGACAATAAAAAATATCTGGAGCGTAGAAGACCTTCGCCACCGCATCGGAGTGACGTTGCTGCTGGTGATCATCTATCGCTTCGGATGCTATGTAGTGCTACCGGGCATTAATCCCGACTCGCTGAGCGCACTGCAGAACTTCACTTCCGACGGTCTGATGCAGCTGCTCGACATGTTCTCGGGCGGTGCCTTCTCGCAGGCTTCTATATTTGCCCTCGGCATCATGCCCTACATCACGGCCTCAATCGTGATCCAGCTTCTCGGCATGGTGCTCCCGGCATTCCAGAAGATGCAGCGCGAGGGTGAGAGCGGGCGGATGAAGCTCAACCAGTATACCCGTTATCTTACAGTGCTGATCCTCGTGCTTCAGGGGCCGGCTTATCTGATGAACCTCCAGTATCAGGTCAAGGCAGCCGGCGGCTATGTGGATATGGGCTTCTGGACTGTGGCATTCATGACGATTGTGCTTGCGGCCGGCTCCATGTTTATCATGTGGCTCGGCGAGCGTATCGACCAGAAGGGTGTGGGCAACGGTATCTCGTTCATAATCCTTATCGGTATCATCGCCCGTCTGCCCGAGGCATTCTTCCAGGAATTCACCTCTCGTCTGCTCAATTCGGCAGGCGGCGGTCTGGTGCTCTTCCTTGTTGAAATCGTGATTCTGCTAGCAGTGATTGCCGGAGCTGTGTTGCTCGTGCAGGGCACTCGCAAGGTGCCCTTGCAGTATGCGAAGAAAGTCGTGGGCAACAAGCAGTTTGGTGGCGCCTATAAGTATATCCCGTTGAAAGTGAATGCCGCAGGTGTGATGCCCATCATCTTCGCCCAGGCCATTATGTTCATTCCGGTGACACTGGCCGGCTTCTCGACAGACCACACCGGCCTGCTCGGCAGTCTGACCAACATGTATGGCTGGACATACAATATCATCTATTTCCTGATGATTGTGGCTTTCACATATTTCTATACAGCCATCACGGTGCGTCCGGCTCAGATGGCCGAGGAAATGAAGCGCAACAATAGTTTCATCCCCGGCGTGAAGCCCGGTAAGCCGACTGTGGAGTATCTTGACTCCATCATGTCGCGCATCACACTGCCCGGCTCAATCTTCCTGGGCATTGTGGCCGTGATGCCCTCGATAGCTTATGTATGCGGTCTGAACAGAAGTTTCGCCCAGTTCTTCGGCGGCACGTCGCTGCTGATTCTGGTAGGTGTGATTCTTGACACTCTGCGTATCGTGGAGGGACATCTTCTGATGCGTCACTACGACGGACTGATGAAGGATGGCCGCATTCAGGGCCGCACCACTGGCAAAGGCGTATTCTAAAGGCGTTTGCAACTGTTAGCGCTAATCGTAAAAGTAAGAAAATGATCTATCTCAAGACACCCGAAGAAATCGAAAAAGTGCGCCGCGCATCCGATTTGGTGAGCCGCACTCTCGGTGAGGTGGCGAAGTGGGTAGCCCCCGGCATCACCACCCAGCGTCTTGACACCATAGCACGTGAGTTTATCCTCGACAACGGGGGTAGACCCGCTTGCTTGGGTTATGGCGGTTTCCCGGGTACGCTCTGCATCGAGGTCAACGAGACGGTAGTGCACGGTTTCCCCGGAGGCTATGTGCTGAAGGAGGGCGACATCGTGGGCACAGACTGTGTCGTTGAACTTGATGGTTATAACGGCGACAGCTGCTATACGTTCGGCGTGGGTGAAATCGACCCTGCCACTGCCCGGTTGCTCCGGGTGACAAAGGAGTCGCTCTACAAGGGTATCGGCGCTGCGCGCGCCGGGAAGCGAGTGGGCGACATCTCAAACGCTGTGCAGACATTCTGCGAGCGAGCCGGCTACAGTGTAGTGCGCGAAATGTGCGGACACGGTATCGGCAAGAGTATGCATGAAGACCCTGAAGTGCCTAACTACGGGCGCCGCGGCATCGGCCCGCTGCTCAAGCCCAACATGACAATCTGCATCGAGCCGATGATTAATCTCGGCAGCAAGAATATTGTCATTGAGCGTGACGGATGGCAATGCCGCACCCGCGACCGCAAGCCCTCGGCCCACTTCGAGCATACAATCCTCATCACCCCGGATGAACCGGAGATACTCACCACATTCAGATATATCGAGGAGGCCCTCGGCGATAAGGATGTGACCTTCGGTATCCCCGGAGCGGAATGACAGGAGACAGAGAAATTTAATCTTACAGAACAACCCGAAGTTAATAGACTACGAAATGGCAAAGCAAGCTGCAATCGAACAGGACGGAGTGATTCTCGAAGCGTTGTCGAACGCGATGTTCAAGGTAGAACTCGAAAACGGCCACGAAATCACAGCCCATATCTCGGGCAAGATGAGAATGCACTACATCAAAATACTTCCCGGCGACAAGGTGAGGGTAGAGATGTCGCCCTACGACCTGAGCAAGGGAAGGATCGCTTTCAGATACAAATAATATACCATCAATCAAGATATGAAAGTTAGAGCATCAATCAAAAAGCGCACCCCGGACAGCAAGATTGTCCGCCGCAAGGGTCGTCTTTATGTAATCAACAAAAAGAACCCGAAGTTGAAACAACGTCAGGGCTAACAATTCACTTTGCTAAACAATCCAACATAGAAATATGGCAGTAAGAATAGTCGGCGTAGATTTGCCGCAGAACAAAAGAGGCGAAATCGCCTTGACATATATCTTTGGGATCGGCCGCAGCGCAGCCAAAACAATTCTGAGCAAAGCCGGCGTTGATCTCGACACAAAAGTAAAAGACTGGACTGACGATCAGGCAGCGGCAGTGCGTGAGGTAATCCAGAGCGAATACAAGGTGGAGGGTGATCTCCGCACGGAGATTCAGCTCAACATCAAGCGCCTTATGGATATCGGCTGCTACCGTGGCATCCGTCACCGTATCGGTCTGCCCGTGCGTGGCCAGAGCACCAAGAACAATGCCCGCACACGCAAGGGTCGCAAGAAAACAGTCGCCAACAAGAAGAAAGCTACTAAATAACACTAAGACATGGCAAAAAAGACAGTCGCAGCAAAAAAGAGAAATGTCAAGGTTGACGCAATGGGTCAGCTGCACGTGCATAGCTCTTTCAACAACATCATCGTGTGTCTGGCCAACAGCGAGGGTCAGGTTATCTCCTGGTCGTCGGCAGGCAAGATGGGCTTCCGTGGCTCAAAGAAGAACACCCCCTATGCAGCCCAGATGGCGGCGCAGGATTGCGCAAAGGTGGCCTATGATCTCGGCCTGCGCAAGGTGAAGGCCTACGTCAAGGGTCCCGGCAACGGTCGTGAGTCCGCTATCCGCACAGTGCATGGTGCCGGTATCGAGGTAGTGGAAATCGTAGACGTAACTCCGCTGCCCCACAACGGTTGCCGCCCTCCGAAGAGAAGAAGAGTGTAATAATCCGTAGGCAACTCCTGACACGACATAATTCATCTCAATCCGTTGTCTGCATCCGGACGGTGTCCGCTGTAGCGCCGGCCAAACCGGCAGCGTGAGCGTGACGGAGCATCATCATAGGCTGGCTGATTCCCGATGAGGGTATAAAGGAGGTCTTCCTCCATGCGAATAGACTATCCCGAACAATTGATGCTTCTACATATCTCACAATCGACGTTATGACACACAATGTTCGATAAGTAACTTTCTCTCGATAGTCGCGGCTGCGCTAACGGGAGTCTCCGGAGCCCGGAGGGGAATGGCGCCATACTGACGTGCTCCTCACAATTGCTCAGGGCTGACGGTGGCGACGACAGTAGCGTCGCGGATGACAGACAAATAAAAGACAATACACAAAATGGCAAGATACACAGGTCCCAAATCAAAAATCGCCCGTAAATTCGGCGAGGCCATCTTCGGCGACGACAAAGTGCTCGCTAAGAAAAACTATCCCCCGGGCCAGCATGGCGCCAACCGTCGTCGCAAGACTTCGGAGTATGGCATGCAGCTGCGTGAAAAGCAGAAAGCCAAATATACTTACGGTGTGCTGGAGCGTCAGTTCCGCAATCTCTTTGAGAAAGCAGCCCGCACAAAAGGCATCACCGGTGAGGTGCTTCTGCAGCTCCTCGAAGGCCGTCTGGATAATGTAGTATATCGTCTGGGCATCGCTCCCAGCCGTCCGGCCGCCCGTCAGCTCGTGCTCCACAAGCACATCACTGTCAACGGCAAGGTGGTCAACATCGCTTCGTATGCAGTAAAGCCCGGTGATGTAATCGGTGTGCGCGAAAAGTCTAAGTCGCTTGAGGTCATTGCCGACGCTCTGGCCGGTTTCAACCACAGCAAGTATCCTTGGATTGAATGGGACGAAAGCTCCAAGTCCGGACGCTTCCTTCATGTCCCCACCCGCGAGGATATCCCCGAGACTATCAAGGAACAGTTGATCGTCGAGTTGTATTCTAAATAATAAACAATAGAGACCCATGCCAATTTTAGCATTTCAAAAGCCTGAAAAGGTCATCATGCTTGAGGCTGACAATAAATTCGGCAAGTTCGAATTTCGCCCGCTCGAGCCCGGTTACGGCCAGACCATAGGCAACGCTTTGCGTCGCATCCTGCTGTCGTCGCTTGGCGGATTCGCCATCAATTCAATCAAGATTGACGGCGTGGCCCATGAGCTTGACACTATCCCCGGAGTTAAGGAAGATGTGATCAACATGATCCTCAACCTGAAGCAGGTGCGCTTTAAGCAGCTGACCCTTGACATCGAAGCCGAAAAAGCTGTGGTGGAGGTGTCGGGCACAGATGTGTTCAAAGCCGGCGACTTGGGTAAGGTGCTTACGGGCTTCGAGGTCCTCAATCCCGAGTTGGTAATCTGCCATCTCGATGCCAACGCAAGCTTCAAGATGGAATTCACAATCAACAAGGGGCGCGGTTGGGTGCCCGCTGACGAGAACCGTGAGATGATCGGCGCAGCCGATCCCGGGGTAATCGCCATCGACTCAATCTATACTCCTATCAAGAATGTGAAGTATACCATCGAGAACTTCCGCGTTGAGCAGAAGACCGACTACGAAAAGCTCATACTCGAAGTCACCACCGATGGCTCTATTCTCCCGAAGGATGCCCTTAAGGAGGCGGCCAAGATTCTTATCCATCACTTCATGCTCTTCTCCGACGACAAGATGACTCTTGAGACGCCGGCTGATGTTGAGACTGAGGAATTTGACGAGGAGGTGCTCCATATGCGCCAGCTCCTCAAGACCGAACTCTCTGACATGGATCTTAGTGTGCGTGCGCTCAACTGCCTGAAGAGCGCCGAGGTGGAGACTCTTGGCGAACTTGTGGTGTTCAACAAGAACGACTTGTTGAAATTCCGTAACTTCGGCCGCAAGTCGCTCACTGAGCTTGACGAGCTGCTGGCCAACCTCAACCTTTCATTCGGGATGGACATCTCAAAATATAAATTAGACAAAGACTAACAGCGATGCGACACAATAAAAAATTCAATCATCTCAGCCGCAAGAAAGGTCACCGCGAGGCGTTGCTCAGCAACATGGCGATCTCGCTGATCATGCACAAGCGCATCTTCACTACAGTTGCCAAGGCCAAGGCTCTCCGCGTTTTCGCAGAGCCCATCATTACCCGCAGCAAAAAAGACGATATGGCTAACCGCCGTCTCGTATTCAGCTACCTCCAGAACAAGGACGCTGTAAAGGAACTTTTCGGTGTGATCGCCGAGAAGGTAGCTGAGCGTCCCGGTGGCTATCTTCGTATCCTCAAGACCGATCATCGTCTTGGCGACAACGCCGAGATGGCAATGATAGAGCTGGTGGACTTCAATGAGTCAATGCTTGAGGCCGGCGAAGGCAAAGGCAAGAAGGCCACACGCCGCTCGCGCAAGAAGAAATCGACCGCTAATGCTCCCGAGGCCGAGGCTCCCGCAGCTGAAGCAGCCGAGTAATCTATCCTTGCCTTTAAATCGCGTTCAGCATCGCGGTGAGTCTTTCTCGCCGGATGCCACAATATTTTCTCCTGAGGGGCGTCACGGTTACCGGCCGCGACGCCCTCTCTTTTCTTTTTTCTTTAATCTTATGAGAAGTCTTGAATCTTATGCGGATGATGCCCGTAAGCTGCGGGCCATGGGCTATAACTGCGCGCAGTGTGTGTTGATGCCTTTTGACGATGTCACTGGTCTCGACCGGGGCTTGGCCGCCCGGCTTGCCTCCGGGCTGGGGGCCGGGCTGGGTGCGAAGGGAGAAATCTGCGGTGTGGTCAATGCCATGGCCATCGCGCAGGGTTTTGACAAGGGTGAGGCTCCATCCGACAAGGTGGCGTCGATGAAGTGTGCCGGCGGGTTGGCCTCTCAGTTCGCCTCATGCACCGGCGGGCGCCTCCGTTGTGCCGACCTGAAGCAGAAGGGTGCCGCCATGTCATGTGATGCTCTCATCATGAAGGGGATTGAAATCCTTCATGCTCATTTCGCGGAGCAATACGGTGCATGATGTGGACAGCCGGACGTAAATCAATGATGGCCGCTGTCGTGGCAGTGGCCGTCAATGGCGCCGCCGCCGTAAGCGCGGCCGATACCGCCACTGTGATATTCGAACCCATGATGCGCACGCTGACTGTCACCGCCAACGGCAACCTTATGGCCGACCCGGTGCTGCGTCTCGGTTCGAATGACAGGATTGTGTTCAGCTTCGACGAGATAGGCGATGACTGGCGTTATCTGCGTTGCCGACTGCTGCACTGCAATGCCGACTGGCAACCGTCGTCGCTCGTGGAGTCGGAATATGTCGACGGATTCAATTATGCCTCGATTGAAGACTATGCCTTCTCGCGCGACACCTACATACATTATGTCAACTATCGGTTCGAACTCGGTGGCGGCGAATTGCGTCCGATTGTTTCGGGCAATTATCTCTGGCAGGTATATGATGAGTCAGATCCCGATACGGTGCTGCTGCAGGCCCGTTTCAGGGTCTCGGAGGAGAATTGCCGAGTGACGGGGAAGGCCGATGGCCGCACGGACAAGGGGTTCAATACCGAATGGCAGCAGCTGAGTCTGCAGCTGATGCCGGCTTCGCGCGATATAGGCAATCCCTATACAGACATGATTGTGGAAGTCACTCAGAACGGGCGTCCCGACACATCCCGCATGATTTTGCATCCTCAGCGTGTGGAAGGTGACAAGGTAATCTATGAGCATTTGCCGGGTCTGGTGTTTGAGGCAGGTAATGAATACCGGCGTTTCGAGACGGTGCGCAATGATTATCCCGGGATGCGTGTGGACTCTGTAAGATATGAAGAGCCAATGTATCATGCCTATGTGGCATCTGACCTGAGCCGGGCCGGAAAGAGTTATACTTACGACAGCACACAGCGCGGACGTTACAAGATTGATGAATACAATTCAACCGACCCGTCTCTGGGAGCCGATTATATACTTACGCATTTCACTCTTGACATTCCGGAAGTAATCGACGGAGATGTATATATAGAGGGAGATGTGGCTCTGCGGGGATATACGGATTTCAATAAGATGAAGTATGACCGTAGCACGGGGCTGTATCGTCTTTCGATGCCGCTGAAGCAGGGAAGCTACAACTATCAATATGTTGTGCGTCCCGCTGCGGATGCCGGTGATTCGGAGAAGTCGGTCGGAGGTAATTTCGAGTCATTCAGCGGTGGGCAACGCCGGAGTGTGGCTTCCGATGCGGCCTTGATTGAGGGGAATCATTATGAGACGGTCAATGAATACAACGTATATGTGTATTTGCGTAGGCCCGGTTCGCGTGCCGACCGCCTGCTCGGAGCAGCCACGGTCGTGGCCGCCCCGTAATCGGAAGCATCCGTTCCCGAGGGGGGGCATGAAGATAGAGTGAATTGGAAATCAACAGGTAATTAAAATTGAATGCCTACTTATTGTAATGCTTGAAATAGGTAAAGATACTGTGGTATCGCTTGATTTAGTGGAGCGTTATTTTCATTGTGACCTTGATGACTGTCATGGCGAATGCTGCATCGAGGGTGATGCCGGGGCTCCGCTCACGGCAGAAGAGGCAGAGTCACTGGAGCGTCTTCTGCCCAGAATATTGCCATATCTCCACGAGAATGCCCGACGTGTTGTAGAGCGGGAAGGAATGAGTTATGTGGATGAAGAGGGCGACCTTGTGACGCAGCTCGTGGATGGCGCCAATTGCGTGTTTACCACTTTTGGTCCAGGAGGGGTATGCCTCTGTGCGCTTGAGAAGGCGAGACGCGAGGGTGAGACTGATTTCTTCAAGCCCATCAGTTGTGCTCTTTATCCGGTGCGTCTGAAAGAGTATGACGGCTTTACGGCAGTTAACTATCATCGTTGGAAAATATGCAAGGGAGCCGAGGTGATGGGACGCGCCAAGGGAGTGCGTGCCTATGAGTTTCTCCGCGAGCCACTTGTCCGCCGGTTCGGGCAGGAATGGTATGACGAGCTGTCGCTCACAGCAGCCGAGTTCTTGCGTCAGGGTGGGAGTGAGGCATTGCTTAAACGCTGATTCTGCATTCTGCATCTCGTGAAGAAGAGAATGTAGATGCAAAATAATTGGCAAAGAAGGGATAAAGATGGTCAAATAAGGGTATTCGGCAAAAAAACCTCTTCAGATATATGGTAGACTCAAAAATTATTCTTACCTTT
>DKWX01000044.1 GCA_002491945.1 Porphyromonadaceae bacterium UBA7141 | reverse complement strand
TGAATATGTTATATTTCGTAAGAAGATTCATAAAAATTAGGTAATGATTTTTATGGTCGGTCTTGTATAGTGAAACGTATGTTTGCGAAATTATGAAAATAAATCGGGTTTGCCAAAATTTTTTTAAAAAAAATCAAGCAAATCGGCTGTACTGTAAGTAAATGTGAACATTGGGCATAGAGGCTGAAAATCTGATGTGGGTATGTCTGACAGTGGTGTATATCAAATGTGAGGAATAAGAATATAAGTAAGAATGACAGAGTGATTTTTAAGAAAATCCCAAAATTAGTTTGTAAATGTGAGATTTATGGCTAATTTTGCTTTTCATTATCCCCATAGCCTCTGTAAGGGCGTAACTATTCGGGGAGTTCGGGGGTTATATTAATAACACCCATAGTCATCCGGCATAGCCGGAGATGAAAAAAACGAGTTGGCAATGCAGCACAATTTACGATGCCCCGTAGCTTGCCTGCCGTGCTTCATCAGATGTCCGATCAGGGGTATTCAAACAACGACATAGAGTAATATATAAATATCATTATGAACAAGACAGAACTTATCAACGAGGTAGCTGCCAAGGCAAACCTCAACAAAGTAGATGCCAAGGCCGCTGTAGATGCAGTGCTCGAATCAATCGCCGAGGCACTGGTCAACGACGACAAGGTGCAGCTGATCGGCTTCGGCACATTCTCAATGGTAGAGAAGCCTGAGCGTGAAGGCATCAATCCCCGCACAAAAGAGAAAATCACAATCGCAGCCCGCAAGAGCTGTAAATTCAAACCCGCAGACGCCCTGGGCAAATAATCCGCATCGCGTCATGACACACGACTGGAAGGATGCTCTGTCGGCACTTAAAGGGAGTCTTCCGTCTGCCGAAGGAGCTGATTCATCCGCAGATGCTCCAGATTCCGCCGTCCCCGCTGGCGATACAGCCGGGGGCGGCGCTGCTGCATCAGCCCGCACTCTGCGTATATTCTACGAGAAAAAAGGGCGTTCCGGGAAGCCGGCCACGATTATCGAAGGGTTTGATAACGATGACTCCGGGGCTTTGGCCACGGCGCGTGCACTCAAGCAACGCATGGGATGCGGCGGCTCGGCGCGTGGGGGTGAGATACTGCTGCAAGGCGACCGCCGCCAGCAGGCCGCCGAGATGCTCCGTTCAATGGGGTATAAGGTAAAAGGCGTCTGAACTCTTTGGGCATATGTCGGTCAGGAGTCCTCCGGTCATGGCGGGACTCCGATATGTCGTGCGATATCATCTCCTGCACCGGGATTGATATCGCCTGCCTTTCTTTTCACTTGTATCACTGCATAAAATCCGAGTAAGTGTCCAAATTTATTTCATACGATGTGCGGGCTTGTTTTTTTTAGTCGACTCCGGCGCGGAGTGAAGGAGAATATAGACATATTCGATTGAACGACAAGCCGGAACCGGCAAAAAAAGAAGTCGCAGATTGTATAAAAGATTCCCTTTTAAATGCTATAGGTCAAATTTGAACACTTACTTATCGTGTGAATTTGAACACTTACTTGCTTATTATTCTTACAGCATCATGTTGACATTACAGCGCGCCTCAGCCGGCTCAGGCAAGACCTACACGCTGACACGCAGATACATAGGACTTCTTATATCTATCAAAGAGCAAGGCTCGACAGTGCGTCGTCTGCGCACTATGCCCGAACTCGCCGATTCAGTGCAGCATATACTTGCGGTGACATTCACCAATAAGGCCACCAATGAGATGAAAGAGCGGATAGTAAGCAAACTCTATCAGCTTGCCTATCCCGAACCCGGCGGACGGCTTCCGGATTATATGGAAGATTTCATGAAGGAATATGCCGCATCGGCCGGGGAAGTGAGCGAGGCCTGTCGCGAGGCGTTGCATCAGCTGCTGTATGAATATTCCGATTTCAACATATCCACCATTGATGCCTTCTTTCAGAATATATTGCGCACATTCGCATATGAATCCGAACTCCCGGATTCATATCAGGTGGTGATTGACTTCAAATATCTTGCACGTCTGGCGGCCTACAGTCTTGTGGAGGATGTGGCCCACGGTTCAGCCGATGTCGATGTGCGGTATTGGATCAGCCGACTTATTGACACATCCAACAGTAAAGGCGAAAACAACTGGAATCTCTTTCAGCGCCGCGAGTCATCCTCGCGGAGCAAGGGGGTGTTCGGCATGTTGTGTAATATAGGAGAGAGTCTGGATAAACCGGAACTTGAACAGGAGATAAAGACCATCGACGAGTTTCTGGCCAGTGGAATGACACTCCGCCAGTCGGCTCAGGAAATCAATGACCTTCTTGAAAACCTTGCCGCAGATTTATTCGCACGTTTGGTGGCCGCTGCCAACGACATGAAGGATAAATATAAAGCTCATGGCGAACTGGAGACGCTGTTGCCCGGCAAAACAACGACATTGAAATTTCTCGATGCCGTGACTGACGCCACAGCCAGTCCTCTCAACGATTCATTTAAGTTTAAAATCCAGGCAAGTCATGTCGCAAGCGGACTGAAAGTGGCGGAGAGGAAAAAGCTGGAGTGTCTGCGCCCCGTATATGAGGCACTGGCAGACGCCTATGCCGGCTGGCGGGAATTTATTGACGGCGAAGAGCTGGGATGCTGGCGCATCTTCGAAAAAGAACTCCCCTCGGTGGCTCTTATGGAGACAATGCGCAAGCGTGTCAACGACTTTCTGACCGACAACGACGCAATGAAGCTGGCCGATACCAATTCAATGATACGGCGCATCATAGCCGACGACGATGTGCCATTCATCTACGAGCGTCTCGGCACCCGTCTCAATCATTTTCTCGTCGATGAATTTCAGGACACATCGCTGCTGCAATGGGAGAATTTTCTGCCGCTGCTGCGTGAAAGCGAGTCGCATGGCCATGATAATCTAATCATCGGTGATGCCAAACAGAGCATATACCGTTTCCGCAGCGCGGAGCCTACCCTGATTACCGACATAGTGCCGTCGGCATTCCCCGGTCTTGAGGAACGCGGATTTTCGGTGGCTGAAAATTCCAACTGGCGCAGCCGTCAGAAGGTGGTGAAGTTCAACAATCTGCTGTTTCGCAGGCTATCTGCCAGACTTGGCGAGAGAATAGCCTCGCTCTATTCAAATACAGTGCAACTGCCCCGCAGTCGCGAGGAGCAGGAAGGATATGTGGAAGTCAACTTCTATGACAGGAATTTTATTGCTCCCGACCTTGAGGAGGATGCAGTGGACGATGACACCGCGCCGGATGCCACCGGAGGGAAGGTGCCTCCCCGGATAGTGGAACGGATAGGGTGCCTGATTACCTCCATGCTGCGGCGCGGTTACAGGCAGAAGGAGATAGCGGTATTGGTCAATACGCGTGCGGCGGGCAAGGAGGTGATAGCCGGACTTATGGATTATAACCGCACTCTCGGCGCTGAAGACGCACCGCTTCAATTCGTGAGCGAGGACTCTCTGACCCTTGACTCTTCGGGAGCAGTCAACTCGGTGGTAGAATGTTTCCGGCTCATACAGCGCAGTGTCGAGGGGTATCGTCCCGCACCGTCGGTGGCGAAAGAGCAGGGGCGTCCCTCGGATGTCAACTGGAGCGAGATAAGCAATAACTTCAGATTCTTCACTGCCCGCCATCAGGATATGCCGCTTCCGGAGAGGCTGGAGAAATTCTTTGCCGACGGGTTGTCGGACACCCTGATTGACGATATGATAGCCGGAATGCAGGCCATCACTCTACCATCGCTCACCGAAGCATTGGCCGAACTCTTCACAACAGAGGAGCAACGACGGCTGGAGGCTCCGTTTCTTGCGGCTTTCCAGGATGCGGTGCTCGATTACTGCGAGACCAATCCTACCGACATCGGCTCGATGCTCAGATGGTGGGATACCTCTGGTCACAACATCTCAATCAACTCACCTGAAGATACGGATGCCATTAACGTAATGACCATCCATAAATCCAAGGGGCTGGAATTTGAATGCGTCATACTGCCCGACATAGATATAAATCTTGAGCCCGGGAGTGAGACGCTTTGGGTGGATGTGCCTGATACTCTTACATATGCGTCGCTATTGCCGAAGCGTCTCCCCGTGAGGCTGAATGCCGAGAAGGCCGCCTCTACGCCATGGAGCACTGTATTCGCAAGGGAGCGGCATGACGCACAGGTTGACCAGATAAACAAGGCTTATGTGGCTATGACGCGGGCCGTGAGCGAGATGTATATTTTTCTGCAGGCCCCGTTCACATCGGAGAGTGTGCAGAATGTGGCCGCGGCGGCAGACGGACGGATTGTGGAGCCTCAGCTTATCGAAAAAAAAATCGTCACTTCGCGAATGCGCCATCATCTCTACGAGATATGCCGTGATGCAGATGAAAGTATTGCAATGATTGCGGCACAAGAAGATGTGGCTGAAGTTGAGATCTCCGAGTCGGAGATGCTTCCCGGCGCCGGAGAGATTACTCACGGCGATGACGTGTGGTGCTTCCGCTACGGCACTCCATTGGCCGATGTGCCGGCTGCTCTATGCCGTTCGCGTGCCACAAAGGGGGAAGTGACGGAGCAGCGCGAAATAGAATGCTACTACGTGAATTCCGATAGGGAGATACTCAAGTTCCATCCCGAACACACCCCTTATGTATCGGATGTGGCCGACGAAGACAGGATTGATCCCCGCTCCGAAGGGAGTCTGAAGCATGCAGTGCTCGAACTTGTGGAGAAAGAGTCAGACCTGCACCGTGCCCTTGAGCGTCTTCGCGGCCGCGGCATAATCACCCGGAAGGTGATGCGCCGCTATGAGGCGGAGCTTTCCGAAGCGCTGGCGAGTGTCAGGGAAACCGGATGGTTTGACGGCAGTCATAAAGTGCTAAACGAGCGCCCTATGCTGCGGCGAGGGCTGAAGATGAAGCGCCCTGACCGGGTGATGATAAGCCCGGAGGGAGATGCCGTGGTGATAGACTATAAATTCGGCGACGACACCAATAAATCCGAGCATCACCGCCAGGTGGGGGAATATATCGGCTGGATGCGCGCCATGGGATGCTACAGAAGTGTGCGCGGCTATCTGTGGTATGTAAAGAAAGGAGAAGTGGCAGAGGTGACCCGCTCCATCTCTCCGGAAGAATCCCGGCGGAACGCAGCGGCATCCCGGCTCCGCAGCGGGGAGGAACAAAAGGGGTGAATTTGCGTAATTCGACAATAATAACTAAATTTGCAACTGATAACTCTGCCTCCGGCCGGCCCGGAAACTGCCGACAAGTGCAGAATTAGGCAGGCAACTTGTATTTGTTTTGGACACAGACCCTTTACCAACATTCACCGGATTGCCGGCGTCTCCGCTGACGCTGATGGCAATCCGGGCCATAGAATTCCATGCCCCCGACAGCTGGGTGAGCTGGATTGTCATTGTAGCCATAGCTGTGGGCTGCCTTATGGTCTCGGCTTTCGTGTCGGGCAGTGAGATAGCATATTTCGGACTTACGCGTGCCCAGATTTCAGAACTTGAAGATTCCGGCACCCCCGTGGCACGCCGTGCCCTTGGACTCGTCAGAGATTCCGAACGTCTGCTTGCCACGATATTGATTTCCAATAATCTGGTCAATATCACGATGGTGGTGCTGCTTACATTCGCCATCAATCAGGCCGTCACCTTTAATTCCGAACTTCTCAATTTCCTGCTTCAGACCGTATTTCTTACTTTTCTGCTGCTGCTCTGCGGCGAGATATTCCCCAAACTTGTGGCCCGTGGCAACACTATGAAATGGGTGCTTTCGGCTACGGGCGGGCTGAGCGCCTTATGCCGCATATTCTCTCCGCTTGCGCGCCTGATGGTGAAATCATCTGTTATAATCAACCGTGTCGTCACCAAACAGCAGGAGGATATATCGACCGATGTGCTTGAAAAGGCTCTCTCCATCTCCGATATAAAAGAGGGGCAGGAGAAGGATATGCTCGAAGGAATACTCAATTTCGGAGAGAAAGAGGTGTCGGAAATCATGATATCGAGGGTCGATGTGACCGATGTGGAATATCACGAGACATGGGATAATGTGATAAAGGTGATACTCGAATCGGGATTTTCGCGGATACCGGTCTACGACACTTCGCAGGACACAATCAGAGGAATACTCTACTCCAAAGATTTGCTCCCGTATATAGGTAATCGCGATAACTCGTTTCGCTGGCAGTCGCTGATACGCGAGGCCTTCTTCGTGCCCGAAAGTCGTAAAATCGACGACCTGCTTGAGGACTTCCGCAAACGCCGCATACATATGGCCATAGTAATCGACGAATATGGATGCACTCAAGGGATTGTGGCCCTGGAGGATATAATCGAGGAGATAGTCGGAGAAATAGACGATGAGTATGATGACACCGCTGCTATGTATACCCGTATCGCCCCTGATACATATATCATGGACGGCAAAATATCGATTGGCGATCTCTGCCGCGTGCTTGATATCGAGGAGGATGAACTCGACGATGTGGGTGATGCGGAGACACTGGCCGGCCTGATGCTTGAAATCAAGGGAGACTTCCCGGAATCGCGCGAGGTGCTGCATCGCGGGCCTCTGGCTCTGCAGGCTCTCAAGCTGGAGAAGCATCGCATCACAAAGGTAAAAGTAACGGTAGAACACGTGCCTGCCTCTAATAATAACGAGAATGGAGACTGAATTTATATTCTGGCGACACGCCACATCGGTCGGGATACAGGTGGAGGAAATATGTGGCGGAGAGGATAAATCCGCGGCTTTGTGGAAGGAGATGGCTCTCCAGGTGTTCGGTGAGAACGGCGGCGACCGCTATCGCGAAATCGGGCATACCCAATCCGGAACCCCATTGCTTGCCGATGTGCAGCAGCGTATCTCGGTGAGCCACACGCGTCATTTCATGGTGATAGCCATGCTGCCTCGCACCCCCGAAGCTGATCTTCAGACGTTTTCATTCCGCACGGCAATGGGTATTGACTGCGAGCCTGCCGACAGGGCACAGACGCTCCGAGTGGCCGACCGCGTGATGACACCGGCCGAAATCACACTTGCCGCCGCCTACGCCGAGGCTCTTACGCAGGGGGATGCGCATCATGCTCCGATGGAGGCCGAAGCCTCCCGAATAGTGGCGGCTGTACTGGCCTGGACCATCAAGGAGGCGCTCTATAAGGCTGCGTTGACACCTGGACTTGACTTCCGCACACATCTCGAGATATGTGCGATGCCTGAGATATGCGGCAATCCGCTGGTGCGCAATCCGCGTTGCGGCTCGGCCCGGATTCATTTCCCCGACGGACGGACATCGGTCGAGATGGAGCTTTTCAGCTATCTCAGCGAGGGGCATGTAGTGACACTCGCATACTCCCCTAAATGTGCTAAATTTTCAAGAGGTTGAGATATGGTGAAGCTTCAGGTGATGATTGCCACTTTCGGAGCCGACGGTCTTGAGAGGGCAGGGCGCATGAAGCTGCCCGTTCAGCCTGGAGTGGAATATTTGGTAAGCTGCCAGATTCCGGAAGGACAGGACATAGCCTTGCCGGTCACGCTGATGAGGAAGGATGTGGATGTGAGGTTTGACCGCAGCCGTGGTGTGGCCCGCAACCGCAATCTGCTGCTCGACCGATGGACAGCGCCATATGGCATCATAGCCGACGATGATCTTGATTATACCCCAGCATCGCTGCTTGCCGTTGTCAGCCTGTTCGAGATGAATACGAATCTGGATTTCGCAGCGTTCATGCACGTGATAGCCGATGGCACAATAGAGAAGCCCTATCCGTCGGAAAGTTTTGATATGGCGCATCCGGCAAAAGGGTATTTCCCCACTGCGCCGGAATTCGCATTGCGCCGCGACAGCCTGTCGAGATGCGGCATACGTTATAACGAACGCTTCGGAGTGGGTTGTCGGCGATTTGCCAGTGGGGAGGAAGACCTGTTGCTGCATGACATGCTGATGGCCGGACTCAAGGGCAGATTCATCCCCGAAGTGCTATGCGTGCATCATGGCGCCACAACCGGGATACGTGAGGCGGCGCGCCCGGGTGTGCTCCGCGCGCAGGGTGCAGTGCTGCACCGCACGCATCCTCTGACTGCGCCGCTGCGCCTGCTGCTCAAGGCTCGCCGCACGTCGCGTGCCTCCGGCGCTCCGTTCTTCACCTGCCTGCGGCATCTTCTGACGGGGTGGAAGGATGCGGTGTTGCACGGACGCGAAATCTTCAGTATCGGTTCGCCTGATAATATGAAAAAGTGAATCCCGGCGTGATTTAACGAATTTTAGGGAAGTGCTGCAAGTGTTTTGCAGCACTTCCCTTTAACTTTGCAGTTGTAAAATCAGAGCCGTAGAGACCGGCCAAGGCCGCCAGAGCAATTGATGACGGCATTCAACGCAAAAATATGAGATACAATATGCGGCTTCTTTTTTGTCGCTTCCGGCTTATCGTTCAGTCGAATATGGTCATATTCTCATTCACTCCGCAGCGGAACCGACAGAAAAGCAGGCCTGCATATTGTATAAATTAATTTGAACACTTCTTACTTACTTAAAAACATTCAACGTCATGATTACCACATTTATCCGTATCGAAAAGAAAGCGGCCTCAACCTCGCAGTGCGATATGAAAAGCGAGGAGAAGAGCAGCCGTAAACGGCGCCTGGCGGGGCAGGCCGGCATATGGCTTGTATATGCCATCGGGATGACGATGGTGCTGCTGCAGCTCAGGTCGCTCATGTGACCGTACATCCAGCCTCCGAAAAATCAGCGCGGCTGATACCTTTAAGAAGGGTATCAGCCGCGTCGTGGTTTTAAGGTCAATCGGCCTCAGTCGCGAGATCCTCCGAATATGCGGAGCAGGAAGAGGAAGAGGTTGATGAAGTCGAGATAGAGGTTCATAGCTCCGATTGTGGCGAGCTTGTCGCTTACGGCGGGGTCGAGGTTGGCCTGGGCGATGCGTTTCACCATTTGGGTATCCCATGCTGTCAGACCCACGAATAGAAGCACACCTACAATCGATATAATCCATTCGATAGAGGAGCTGTGGGCAAAGATGTTGACTATCATGAGGATAATCAGACCGAACAGAGCCATCGTAAAGTAAGTGCCCATTTTGGAGAGGTCGCGCTTGGTGAAATAGCCGTAAACCGACATCGCGCCGAAAGTGCCGGCGGTGATGAAGAGGGTATAGACAATAGTGCCAAGTCGGTATACAAAGAAAATGGGGGCGAGCCAGGTGCCCATTATAGCAGAGAATATGCAGAAGCACAGCAGCACGGTGCCCTGGTTCATGCGCATGTAGCGTGAAGGGAGCATCCATGCCATCACGAACATGGCGATCAGCATTCCCCAGTATACGATTTTATTGCCGAAGAAGAAGGCTATTGCAGCCGGTGATGCGGCTACGCCAAGGGCACAGAAAGCAGAAATCAGCAGGCCGATGAACATGCGTACGTATACCTTGCGCAGAACGGTGTTGACCTGGGTGGTCAGACTCATTGAGTTGTTGCCGCCTGAATATTGGGGCGGTGTCTGTTGAAACTGGTTGTAGTCCATATGAGTTGGAATTTAATTTGATTACTTTAGGTTGAGTGAGTGTTCAAATTTAACCGATAGTAATTGAAAGTGAAACTTTTATACTATCTGCGGCTTCTTTTCTGCCGCTCCCGGCTTGCTGTTCAGTCGAATATGTTTATATTCTCCTTCACTCCGCACCGGAGCCGACTAAAAAAACAGTGTCCCGCATATTGTATAAATCAAATTTGAACACCTTTACTTAGGCGTGCTCGGAGCCGGGTCTGAAAGATGGTGCCGGAATGCCGGTGAGAAGATGCCTGAGACGATTGTGTCGTGGCCGCCCGCTCCCCCGGGTGAGTCTCCGTTCATGTCTGGATATAATCCGGACTGATAGCTATGCCGGATACTCACCCGTAGAGCTGCCTATACATAATCATAACAAATCTGGTGGCAAATTTGCCTAAAATTTGTTGATTATACATAAAGTCGGCAGCGAAAGCATCGGCTGAAATATCGCAGAGTCGACCGGATGGTCACATTCGCTCAGGCATCTCTATGCCGAGCAGGGCCACACCCTGACGCAGAGTGCGGGCTGTGACTGCCGAAAGATTGAGACGCAGACAGCGGGTGGGCGCATCCTCCTCGCGCAGTATCTGATAGTCGTGATAGAACTGATTGTATTCCTTAGCCAGCTCGTAGCAATATTTGGCTATCAGAGCGGGGGAGTAGGTGCGTCCGGCGGCGGCGATTGTCTCTGGGAAGTCGGCAATCTTCTGTATCAGAGCCTGTTCCTTCTCGTTAGGCACGGCCTGGGCATATGAGCAAGCGGCGAGTTCGTCGACGGCCTTGCGGCAGATGGAACGTATCCGGGCATAAGTGTACTGCAGGAAAGGCCCCGTATTGCCGTTGAAGTCGATAGACTCCTTGGGATTGAAGAGCATGTTCTTCTTCGGGTCTACCTTTAGCAGGAAGTACTTGAGGGCACCCATTCCGACGATGCGGGCTATCTCGTCGGCCTCGTCGGCTGGCATGTCGGCGAAACGTTCCGACGAAGTGTCGCGTGCGTCGGCAATCATGGAGTCCATAAGGTCGTCGGCATCCACTACCGTGCCTTCTCGCGATTTCATTTTTCCCTCCGGGAGTTCTACCATGCCGTAAGAGAAGTGAGTGAGGTCTTTGCCCCATTTGAATCCGAGCTTGTCGAGCAGCAGAGCGAGCACCTGGAAGTGATAGTTCTGTTCATTTCCCACAACGTAGACCATCTTGTCGATCGGATAGTCCTGATAGCGGAGTTTGGCGGTGCCGATGTCCTGGGTCATATATACCGAAGTTCCGTCCTTGCGGAGCAGCAGTTTATGGTCGAGTCCGTCGGAGGTGAGGTCGGCCCATACCGATCCATCGTCCTTTCTATACATTATCCCCTTTTCAAGGCCACCGAGCACGAGGTCCTTGCCTTCCAGATAGGTGTCGGACTCATAGTAGATTTTATCGAAGCTGACACCCATTCGGCGGTAAGTCTCATCGAAACCGGCGTAGACCCACTCGTTCATCATCTTCCAGAGCAAGCGCACCTTCTCATCGCCGGCTTCCCAACGGCGCAGCATTTCGCGGGCCTCCTGCATGAGAGTCGAGGCTGCCTCGGCCTCCTCTTCGGTCATCCCTTTGGCCTGCAGCTCCTTGAGTTCGGCTTTATAGTGGCGGTCGAATTCCACATAGAAATCACCGATCAGGTGGTCGCCTTTCTTTCCTGCCTTTTCGGGGGTGATGCCGTTGCCCCATTTGAGCCATGCGAGCATTGACTTGCAGATATGTATGCCTCGGTCGTTGACAATGTTGGTCTTCACCACGCGGTAGCCGTTGGCTTCAAGTATTCGGGAGAGGGAGTAGCCGAGCAGATTATTGCGCACGTGTCCCAGATGCAGAGGCTTGTTGGTGTTGGGAGAGGAGTATTCCACCATCACGAGTTGTGAATCAGGTGTGGGTGCGGTGATGCCGAAGTCAGGGTCGGCGGCGATGTCGTGCAGCCGGCGCAGCCAGAAAGCCGGCGCAATCGAGAGGTTGAGAAATCCCTTGACGGCGTTGAATTTCTCCACTGCGTCAAGATTCTCCACAAGCCATGCTCCGATTTCAGCGGCAGTATCTTCCGGCTTCTTATGCGAGGCCTTGAGATATGGGAACACCACTACTGTGAGATGTCCTTCGAATTCTTTCTTTGTGCGGTCTGCCTGAACGGTGTCGGGCTGCACGTCGGCACCATACAGAGCCTTGACTGCATCGGCCACACCGACGGCGATTATCTTTTCTATTTCCATGTAGTAAAAAAGCTAACTTTGCGAATTAATCTACAAAGTTAGCTTTTTTTTGTGTCAATACCAATTAACGGTCGTAAAATCAGACTGTCAGTCGGAGAGTGTCAATCCTCGCGGGTGGGGTGTCGGCGGGCAGAGGTGAGTCGGCAGTCTGCCGGCATAGACGCCTCACCGTGGAGGCGTAAGCTCATCAGAAGATAATCTGCAGACGGGCCATAATGGCATTCAGAGAGATCGGACCGTTCTGCGGGCCATCCCATGTATGGGTGTAGGAATAGTGCAGACGTGCAATGACATATTTATTTATATAGTAGTTGAGTGTAGCCGAGAAGTCGTTGAGGCGTCCGCCGTAGATGCCGCAGCTGCGGTCGGTGAGGGTAGTGTAGTTATAGTCGAGCACGAGTTCCAGATTCTTCGGAGCCGGAGTCGCTATGCCGCCTCCCCAGGAATCGTAGGTATAGTTCTGGCCGAGCAGCAGGCCGCGCAGAGTGACGTAAGCGCCTTGGCCGACGAATGCTTTCTGACCGTTGCGGCGGTTGACGTTGACCCAGAAATACTGTGATTCAAGAGCCACGGGACCGTAGGAGGCCAGTAATTCGGGCGAGAGTTTGAAGAGATTCTTCGACTGGTCGACTTTGGCATCGATGGCAGTGACCTGGGTGACGCGTACAGGGAAGTTGGATTTGAAAGTGAACAAATCATGAGTGTCCGGGTCGCCGTTGCGTGTTGGTGTGGCGAATGCTCCGGAGATACCGACCTGAAGCATTTTGCCTGGTTCGTGCCAGGGGCGGTAAACGAGGCGAGAGCGGATGCCGTAGCCTTCGTGAGTGAACTGGTTGGGAGTGAGCAGGTAAGTGGTTGCCGACGGCTCTGCGTGGAGGCTGGCGGTGGCCAGGAATTTCGGGCCGTTGTATTCATACTGAATTCCGAGCTGACGGGAGTCGTTGAATACGGTGTTGCTGACAGGCTCCTCCATGGTGGGCTTCATAGAGCTTGATGTGGCGCTCTGGAGTCCGAACTGGTGGATGAACGAACCGATCTGGAGCTTGTTCTCAGGATTGAAGGTGTAGCCGATGTATAAATCCTTCAGGCCGATTTTGCCGTAAGCGAATCCCACATCGATTTTAGCATCCCATTTGCCATATTTCATTTTCACACCCAGACGCACGTCGGGGATAGCCACGCCCCCCTTGAACATCTCGCTTTGCGGCGATATAAGTCCGGCCCCATCAAGGAGGATGCGTCCTGTGGGTTTGATTTCAAACTTGGTTTTTGTTTCGCCGGATGCGTCCTGCGCATTCATATTCATAGAGGCTGAGGCGAGAATCGCCAGTCCTAAAGCGTACAATTTTTTCATAGCGGTCAGAATTAAGAATCAGGGTATGGATTTAAGGTAAGAGGCCATTAAGGCTGAGATTGACTGTAAAAAATCAGACGGTGTCGAATGATTATAGATTCTGCACTGCGGCCCTGCCCGGAAGTCGGGGTTGTGTCGGGGCCGCAGGTCAGAGTGGAATCAGGTATGGTTAATTCCTGTCGGAGTGTATGGGAAGTGGGCGTTTGCCGGGTTTCACTTTGCCCTCTTTTTTAAGTTTGGCAAATTCCTTTTTTGCTTTCTCAAGCTGGGCGTTGAATCCGGGGTCGGCGTGGAGGCGGGCCACTATTCCGGATCCTGTGATGCGTCCGGCATCCACATCGCTCTGGAAGTGATAGCCGCAAATCACGCGTGATTCGCCCATCTGGTATCCGCGTTCCAGGATTTCATCCTGTCGGTCGGGATTGAGTTCGGTAAGTACCAGAGCCGTGGCCCATCCGATTGACGTGTGCCCCGAGGGGTAGGAACCGTTGGTGGATAGTTCGGCCTGCTGTTCAGGATTGCAAGTGTCTTCCTCAAAGAAGGCGTAGGGGCGCATCCGGTTGTAGTAGTTTTTTGCTTCGCGGGTGGCCAGGTCTCCGGCATCTTCGCGCATGCCTACTATGAGTTTGTAGATTTCGGGGGTATTGTTCTCGCTGATCAGCACTCCGAAAGCCTCAGAGAATGCATCCGGGAGGTTCTGTCCCTCTACGCGGGCATCCTTGAAGGCCTGTTCGCCGCGTTCGGTCTTTCGGATTGATTTTCCCCAGTCGTAGCGTGACTTGTCGTACATGAACTGCACAGACTCAGCCGAGGGGGGACCGGGGAGGATGTAAAGGCTATTGGGAGCATCACCCTCTTTGAGAAAGAATACCTCGGGATTTGTGCGATGGTCCTTTACGTTGGCTGATTTGTCGGAAGTCTGGGCGAATGTGTTGCCGCACAGAATGACGGCCATAGCCAGAGCGGAGAAACGTAAAAATCTGTTCATAGCGATTAAATTTAAATTCAGTTTAAAGAATAAAGAGCGGGCGACATGTACCGGCATGCGGACGGCATGGTCATTATCGTGTCGGCTTTATGATTCTCCGGTCGTGGAATAGCAGGGGAACCGTCAGTTCGATATTCGGAAATATAACATCCATGCCGGACGGATGGTTAAAAAAAACTATATGTTCTTAAACATAAGTAAGTGTACAAATTTAATTTGAACACTTGCTTAGCTTCGGTGTGTGGCAAAATAGTGCGGGATGATTCATCACGTGAGTGAGGAATCATCCCGCACAGGATTCGTATCAGAGGTGTGTATCAGTAATGTCAGCGCAGATTCCGGCGCACCTCGGCCATCGAATTGCATCGGGCATTCAGATTTCCGGAGGCGTCAATCAGAAATATCGCCGGCAGTGAGGCCAGCTGATAGCTGCTGATGAGGGCCGGGGTGTCGGAATCGGATGCGAAGACGCATGTCCAGGGAAGATTGGCGGCCGCGTTGCGCCAGGCCAGCTGGTCGTCATCGAATCCGACGTTATATATTCTCACCCCCTGTAGCTTGCGTAACTCGGCATTGAGAGCGGGAGTCCCGGGGTCTGAGAGGTCGGAGAATACGAGCAGCGTCGGCTGCCCCTTGCCTGCTATGTCGGACAGGCGTCGCTCTTTACCGTCGGCGGCAGGGAGATTGACATCGATATAGCTAATTTCAGAAGCCTCGATAATCTTTTTGCGTCCGGCGGCCGCGTTGCCTTCGCGGCGGGCGGAAGTGGCGGTGGATGTCAGCAGCGGGAGGCGCGGGTCGTCGGGACGGTATTCCCGGAATGCGGTGGCTACGGCGGCGAAATACGGGGCATCATCGGGCACCTTGAATAGCGGCTGGCCGTCGAGAGTCTTGGTCAGGATATAGTAACTCAGCACAGAGCCTTTGGCATCCTGCAGGTAGGCGGTGAATATGCGGCGTTTGAAATTACGCGCCGAGTCGGGATCAGAGAGAGACGGGGCCGACTTCAGGAGTTCCTTCTCAAACCGGGCCATCGCAGTGGCCTGGTCGGAGCCGGCAACCGAGAAATCAGTGGCGAATCTGGGGGCGGAAGTCTCGATAGTGATGTTCTCTGTCGAATCTACCGGGAAATAGATGTAGCTTTCGGTTCCGGCCATACGCAGACGGTAGATTTCGGGTGCGGCTGGAGCAACGGGACTGAATGAGAAATTACCCTTTGCATTAAGCGAGGCCGAATCAATGGCCATCCATTGTCCGGCATGGTCGGCTTTTTCAAGGATTACGGTGCGTCCGTCGGCATCGGCTACGGAGCCTTCGACGGTAAACGAAGGGTCGGAGCAGGACGTAAGAGAGGCGGCCAGAATTGCGGTGGCCAAGACGATTGATATGCGCATAATAAAAGTCAAAAACTAAAAAGGGGTATCCGACCGCGTGGACCCGGCATTGTGCGTATCGCCGAGAGAGAGCCGACACAAATCGGCGGCGGTCAAATCGACTCCAAAATTAGCTAAAAAAGCCGAAATAACAGAAGTCGGGCTCAAAAAAGATAAAACCTGGCGATAAAAAAGGGAAAAATTATTGGCTAAAGCGGTTAATATTACTAACTTTGTGGCAAAATAACCAACTTATACAACTTCGGCTCCGAGGCAAGAGGCGTAGGGGCATAGCAGCAAACAAAGCAGCGAAGAAAAACGATAACGATTTATGTTGAAACCAGTGAAAAAGACCATCGACCTTGGCGACGGCCGTCAGATTACCATCGAGACGGGGAAATTGGCCAAACAGGCAGATGGCGCAGTGGAAGTGCGCATGGGCAACACCATGCTTCTTGCCACAGTATGTTCGGCCGCCGAGGCCAACGAGGGAGTTGACTTTATGCCCCTCACCGTGGAGTACAAGGAGAAATATGCCTCCATCGGACGCTATCCCGGCGGCTTTCTGAAGCGCGAGGGGCGCGCCAGCGACTATGAAATCCTCACATCGCGTCTTGTAGACCGTGTGCTCCGTCCCCTTTTCCCGGAGAACTATCATGCCGAGACGTTTGTGAATGTCACCCTCTTCTCCGCTGATGCCAACGAGGCCCCCGATGCTCTTGCCGGTATCGCGGCTTCGGCCGCCCTTGCCTGTTCGGATATCCCCTTCAACGGCCCGATCTCAGAAGTGCGAGTGGCCCGGGTGGACGGCAATTGGGTTATCAATCCCAATTTCGAGCAGATAGAGCGTGCCGACATCGAGCTGATGGTGGGCGCTACCTACGACAACATCATGATGGTCGAAGGGGAGATGAACGAAGTCAGCGAGGCTGAACTCCTCGAAGCGCTCAAGGTGGCCCATGAGGAAATAAAGAAGCACTGTCTGGTGCAGATGGAACTCATGAAAGAGGCAGGCAAGGAGCAGAAGCGCGAATATTGCCACGAAATCAACGACGATGCGCTGCGTGCCGACGTGCGTGAGAAATGCTACGACAAGGCCTATGCCATCGCAAAGGCCGGCAGCGCCGACAAGCACTGGCGCAACGACAGCTTCAAGGCCGTCCGCGACGAATATATCGAGTCGCTCCCCGAAATGACTGAAGAGCAGCTCGCCCTTTATAACGAAGAGCAGCGCATCGCCATGGTGAAGCGCTACTACCACGATGTGGAGAAAGAGGCAATGCGCCGCTGTGTGCTTGATGAGGGTATCCGCCTCGACGGCCGCTCCACAACCGAGATACGCCCCATATGGTGTGAGATCGATTATGTTCCCGGCCCTCACGGCTCGGCAGTGTTCACACGTGGCGAGACTCAGGCGCTTGTGACCGCCACACTCGGCACTACGCTCGATGAGAAGATTGTGGACGATGTGCTCAACCAGAGCAAGGAGCGCTTCCTGCTGCACTACAACTTCCCTCCCTTCTCTACCGGCGAGGCACGTCCGCAGCGAGGCGTGGGACGCCGCGAGATCGGCCACGGCAATCTGGCACATCGTGCGCTGAAGCGCATGTTCCCCGATGATTTCCCCTATACCTGCCGTATCGTCAGTGATATCCTTGAGTCAAACGGCTCAAGCTCGATGGCCACCGTATGCGGCGGCACACTGGCTCTGCTGGATGCAGGCGTCAAGATGAAGCGTCCTGTGGCCGGTGTGGCGATGGGTCTTATTTCCGACGAGGGGAATGTGAAGTATGCAGTGCTCTCTGACATCCTTGGAGATGAAGACCACCTGGGCGACATGGACTTCAAGGTGACGGGCACCGAGAAGGGTATCACCGCCACTCAGATGGACATCAAGTGCGATGGCCTGAGCTACGAGGTGCTTGAGAAGGCTCTTGAGCAGGCCCGTCAGGGACGTATGCACATACTTGGCATCATAGCCGAGACTATCCCCGCCGCCCGCGAGGACTATAAGCCTCACGTGCCGCGTCTGGTGACTATCGAGATTCCGAAGGAGATGATTGGCGCCGTTATCGGCCCGCAGGGCAAGGTGATCCAGGCCATGCAGGAAGAGACCGGCACCACAATCTCAATCGATGAGGATGAAAAGACCGGAGTGGGCCGTGTGGAGATCGCCTCTAAGGATGCCGCCGGCATTGATGCGGCTCTGGCCCGCATCAAGGCCATCGTGGCCCAGCCCGAGGAGGGAGAAGTGTATGAAGGCACTGTGCGCTCGATTCTCGACTTCGGCGCATTCGTGGAGTTCATGCCCGGCCGCGACGGACTGCTGCACATCTCTGAAATCTCCTGGAACCGTCTGGAATCAATGGAGCAGAGCGGCATCAAGGAGGGCGACAAGGTGAAGGTGAAACTCATTGAAATCGACAAGAAGACCGGCAAGTACCGTCTGTCGATGCGAGTGCTCACGGAGAAGCCGGAAGGATATGTGGAGCGTGAGGCCCGTCCGCGTCGCGAGAATGGCGACCGCGGCCCGCGTCCGCGTCGTGATGGCAGCGACCGTGGTCCGCGCCATGATGTCGGCGACCGTGGCCCGCGTGGCGACCGCCGTGAGCGTGGTTCGCGTCGCGAAGGTCAGGGTGGCGGCAACCGTCCGTTCGCTGATATCGACTTCAAGGTTGGCGACTGATTATCCGAGACTGTAGAATTACAGATACACAACAATAGCATCACAGGGCGCATGAACCATAAGCCGTTCATGCGCCCTGTGTCGTTTCGCTCAGAATCGCACCCCCACAGAAAGCGAAAAATTCTCAATGGCGTTGAATGCCGACAGGCGCCCTGTCTTGTACCATTTGCCGTCGCCCTTGACGATAAGGCAGGTGAAGAAATCATCTTTATTGTAGGTCAGCGACATTCTCCCCTTGATATTGAGCGACAGCAGGGCGCCTCCTCCATCTGAGGAGTCTTCATAACAGCGTATGACGCCGATCGAGGGCATCACGGAGACGTTGTAGAGGAAGTGCCTGTTGAGCACCCAGTTGTAGCCGTAACCCGTCAGCAGACAATAGCTGTAATAATGAAATCGCAGCTGCATCTCTTCGGTGGTGAGATAGGGCTTGAGGTTATCTTCGAGCTGGTCGAAGTCGAAAGAGATGTCTTCATATGCGTAGCTGAAGCCAAGCATGAAAGAACCGGCGCTTTTCTTCTGAAACTTCGAGAAGTAATATGCCGCGCCGTTGGCGTAACGGTAATTGTTGAAATAATAGTAGAGGTCGATTGAGAGATTTGTCATATCGAGCCCCGGGAAGTAGGATTTGAACAGATGCCCGCGCTTGTAATATCCTAAGGTGCGGACATATGTGCCTCCGGCATTGCGGTTGTAGGAAAGGTCGAGATTGAAACGCGCGCAGTTGAATCCGAATTCAAACTTCTGGTGCCTGACAGGCTTGTTGAAGCAGAGATTGTTGAGGTCGACGCCATAGCTTATTCCTACGGCCATATATTGCAGATTGACAGAGGCGTTGATGTATGGTTCGGAAATCAGAGTGATTGGCATTCGGTGGTTGAGATTCATGTTGTAGGAATCTGTCCAGCCATCGAATGCCACACGAGTCTTCCATCGTCGGCCGGTGCCGACGACATAAGTGGTGTCGTAAGAATTAAACACTCGGTCGGCCCAGTTGTAGACTCCGATGCAGAATTTCAGGAAGCGAGGATACTGCACGGTCGTATCCTTCATGTCGAGCTCTCCTTTTTTGATGAGATGGAGCCAGTTGCGATTGTCGGAGATTGTGGTCGCCGCAGGGGTGCGTGACGCTGTTGAGTCGGTCGAGACTGTTTGGCCGCGTCCTGCGACAGCGAGGACGAGGAATATTGAAAGAATCAGAAGACGGCGCGGCAGAGAGGGCATTGTAGCACGTGAAGTCATAAGAGAGACCGGTTAGGGCTGCTGTTGTATGCCCAGTCGGTCGAGAGCCTGCTGGTATCGGCGGGCATTTGCCATGTGAGTCTCATAATCCGATGCGAAATTATGGAATCCGGAGAAGTCTTCGCGGGCACACATATACAGGTCGTCGGAGGGACTGGAATCAAGAATAGCATCGATTGTGGCTACAGAAGTCGTGCGTATCGGTCCCGGGGGGAGGCCGGCTACGCGGTAGGTGTTGTAGGGGCCTGGGGCCTGGAGATGTGAGCCCGCGATGCGTTTGATGGTGAAATCCTTCAGTGCGAATCGCACCGTGGGGTCGGCCTGGAGGCGCATCCCGGCGTTGAGACGGTTGATGTAGAGGCGTCCGATTCGCCCTTTCTCCGAGATCTGGTTTGACTCCTCGTCGACGATAGAGGCTATGGTCATTATCTGAGCCGGCGAGAGTCCGAGAGATTCAGCCTTGGCGCGGCGTGCGGCATTCCATACGCGGTTGTAGTTGGCTCCCACTTTCTCTATCAGAGCGCGAGGGGAGTCGGTCCAATAGAGATAATAAGAGTCGTTGAGAAAGAGAGACGGAGCCTGTTCGGTGGTCAGACCGTATCGCTTCATTAGTTCAGGGTCGGACAGAGCCTTGCGGAGATCATCTCCGGAGAAGTCGAATTTTGCAGCTATGCGGTCGGCGAACGGGAGAAATTCGCGCACTCCGTTGATGGTGAGTGTCAGCTGTGTCTGTGAGCCTCTTGCCAGAATGCGGGCTGCTTTTACGGGTGATGTGCCTTCGGGAATATCGTAGGCTCCATAGCGTTCTGCCGGGTTCTTGACGAGCTGTGAGAACGCTTTTGTGGCACGTCCGGCGAAGTCGGGGCCGAAATATTTCGAGAGGGTGTCGCAGACATTGGAGGATGTGGCCTGCCTTGGGATTTTGATTACGGCGGCCGATGCTGTCCCTGTGAGCAGATATGGCGCGGTCATGGCCGCGCCGATGGCCAGGACTGCAAGTATCCCCAGACCGATGAACAGGGTGGCGCGACGGTGGCGCGACGGTGGCGCCGGCATTGGCGCGCCGGTCATGTCTGGTAGCTTCCGGCCTGTGCCGGAGTCCGTCGGGTGTGCGGGTGAGGGGATATTATCAGTTGAATTCATTGATAAGATTGGATATTAGATGTGCCTGAGTCTCATTGATGTTGGCTATCGGCAGACTGAGCAGCGTGTCGGCCATCTGCTCGGTGAGGCGCAGCGAGGGGTGGTGGAATTTCCCTTTGAGGCATGGCTGCAGATGCGGAGGCACGGCATAGTGTATGTCGGTGCCTACGCCGTGGGCCTTGAGATGATTACGGAGCTCATCGCGCCGTGGAGACCTGATCACATACTGATGCCACACCTGGCGTGATCCTGACAGTATTGCGGGGCGCTTTACGAATGGATTCCGAATGAGCCGGTCGTAGGTAGCGGCTATTTGTGCCCGGCGGGCATTCTCTGCATCGAGCATGGGGAGCTTTACGCGCAGGAATGCGGCCTGAATCTCGTCGAGCCGGTTGTTGTAGCCGGTGTGTATGTTGTGATAGCGTCGGTCGGCTCCATAGTTGGCCAGTGCACGTATGGTGGAGGCCAGCTCCGGGTCGTGGGTCAGCACGGCTCCGCCGTCGCCCAGAGCTCCGAGGTTTTTGGTGGGGTAGAAGCTGATTGCAGCTGCATCGCCCAGGGCCCCGGTGAGATGGCTACCGTAGATGCCGGGAGCTGACGCGTGTGCGCCGATGGCCTGTGCATTGTCTTCAATCAGCAGGATTCCGCGGTCGTGCAGACGCCGGCATACTTCGGCGTCCCAGCAAGGAGAGCCGTAGAGATGCACGAGCATCACAGCCCGGGTGGCTGGGGTGATAAACTCCTCCACCCGTGAGAAGTCGAGATTGAAGTCGACCGGCGATGGCGGAGCGAGCACCGGCGATAGTCCAAGCTCTATTATCGGGAGAATGGAGGCGATATATGTGTTGGCGGCCACAATCACCTCGTCGCCGGAGTTCAGGCGTCTGGTCTGCATCCAGGCGCGGAGTATCAGGCGTATGGCATCGAGGCCGTTGCTCACTCCGATGCAGCAGGGACTTCCGCAGAAGCCGGCGAGTTCCTGCTCGAAGAGGCGGGTTTCGTCGCCTCCTAAAAAGCGTCCGGATTCAATCACACGCGCGGCCGCCTCGATGAGACGGCCGGAACATTCGGCGTTGCTTTCCCTGAGGTCAAGGAAAGGGATATGCTGATTTGAGGTCGGCATGGTGTCGCGGGGGGAAAATAGTGGGGAATGATTCAGGATGAGAAATAATTCTGTTCCACATACTCCAGAAATCGGGGATAGTCGCGTATGTAGTCGTCTTCATCGTAGTATTCGGAGCATACCACAAGCAGGACAGTCCCGGAGGAGAAATTGTGCATACTGTCCCATACGCCCGGAGGAATCAGCACGCCGTTGTGGGCGCGGTTGAGGGTGATTACCTTTTCGGTATGTCCGTCGGTGAGATGGAGGTCCATCGAGCCGTTGAGGCAAATCAGAACCTGGCGGTTGCGTCGGTGGGCATGCCCGCCGCGCGAGGCTCCTCCCGGCACATCATAGATGTAGAATACCCTTTTGATTGCGAATGGCACATGTATGGCCTCTTCGATGAAGGATAGATTGCCTCTTGGGTCGCACACTTTCGGGAACTCGAGGATTCTGACGTTGTCGAGGGGTGACATATTTTTGATGTTGCAGGATAGGTTTGACGGAGATGGGGCTGAGATATGCATAAATGCCGCGGGCGGAAATCAAGACTCCTCCCGCGGCATCTGTGTGGTGTCGCTTTAGGAGAGGTTATTTCTTTTCTTTGATTTTTTCAAGCTGGCGCTCGAGGGCTTCGATGCAGAGGTCGATGGCTTCTTCGAAGGTGTCGCAGGTCTTGGAGGCGAATACCTCGGGAGTGGAGGGCACGTGGAGTTTGATCTGAGCCTCCTTGTTGCATGCAGACTCGGGCTTTACCACCTTGAGAGTCACTTCAGTCTCGGCGATGAAGTCGAATCGGTGGAAAAGTCTGTCAACTTTCTTATTGATGAAGCTCTCCAGGCGTTCTGAAATGTCGAAATGGACGGCGTTGATTTTAGCTACCATGGCGCATTGGGTTTTTAAAGGGTTAGGATTATGGAGGAGAGTCTCTGTGATGCAAAGATAACAAAAAATTTTGGTTTCCGGTTTATTCGGACTTTTTATTTTTTGTTGGAGTTGGTGCCGGAGGTGGTGGATTCCTCCTCGATGCGTGATGCTGTGCGCTTTACATCGGCGCTGAGTCCGCCGAATCGCCAAGACACGTTGATGCCGAAGCTCCACTGGCGGTAGCGCGATGTGGAGGAGGCGTAAGCGCTCTCCGACTCCTGGCTCCAGCTGTAGGAGCGGTGGGTGGGGAAGAGTGTGTTGAGGCTGATGTTGACGCTGAGGCGGTCGTCGCGCAGGAAGGAGCGTCCCAGGCCGATGGAGTAATAGTACCAGGAGGTGCCGGTCGACTGGAGGTCGACCCACGGCGAGCCGTATCCGCCGTAGAGGCTGAGGCGCAGACGGCACGGGAAGGTATAGTCGGCGTTGGCGTTGAGCGATGTGCTCCAGTGTGCGCGGCTGGCCTTGAGGAGCCCGGATTCGGCCTTGATGTTGGTGTAGGTCTCGTTGAGCCATAGGCCGAGGTTGAGGGCCTGTGTGACGCTCCAGTTAAGGCTGAGGTCAAACTGGAGGTTGTTGTAGCGCCCTACGTTGGCATAGGTGGTCTGGATGACTCCGGGCAGGCCGGGCGTTGAGAATATCACGTCGGTCACGGAGTTGTGTGAGAAGTGGTAGGTGGCTTTCAGCGAGCCAGTGAGTGCGTGGCCGTAGTTGGAGTAGGCCAGTGAGATGTTGTGGCTCTTTTCGCTGCGCAGGTCGGGATTGCCGTAGGATACGGAGCCTGGAGTCAGCGTGTTGCGGTATGGGTTGAGCACACTAATGCCGGGGCGCGAGATGCGCATCTGGTAGGCGGCGCGCAGGTTCTGGGCCGTAGGCCAACTGTAACTTACTGATGCGTTGGGCACCCAGTCGTTGTAATGGTTGGAGAAGTCGGAGTATCCGGCCGGGGCGATGCGGTAGTCGATGCCACGGTGGGTGTATTCGTAGCGCAGGCCGGTGCGGATGTTCCATGAGCCGTAGGTGCCTGTGTAGGAGGCGTAGAGTGCCGCTATGTCGTCATACTGGTTCATGTCGACGCGTGCGGATTGGTCGGGTGTCAGTTCGGTGCGGGCCTGGCCGTAGAGGGGAACGTAGTCGGATGAGGCGCGGCGCAGGTTGGCCTTCCCTCCGGCTTCGAGCAGATGGCGTGGGGAGAAGATGTTGGTGTAGTCAATCTGGAAAATGTGGGAGTCCTGGTCTGACTGGCGCTGGTTGGCGCTCCAAGTGTAGTCGATGTCGGGGTAATTCACCACATCGTCGTAGTGGATGTAGGAGTCGTTGGAGTCGCCGGAGTGATTGTAGGAGTATGAGAATACGAGTGTATGGTCGGTGCGGCCGAATGTGCGCTGGTATGATAGCATGGCTGAGAGGCCGTCCATGCTGTAGTGTGTGTCGTAGATGCGGTCGAGGTGCCATACCGGGGTGTCGGCTATGTCGGTCATCTCCATGCGCTCGGAGGCATCGGATTTGAAACCGTTGCGCCGGCCGCTGAAGTTGACGGTGAAGAGGTTGAGTGTATCGGGTTCCCACGAGAGGTTGAAGCTTCCTCCGAGGTAGTCGCCGGTGTTTAGCCCCGAGCCATCGGTGGTGCGGCGGTATTGGGCCGGGTCGGCGTAGTTGAGGGTTTCGGTAAAGGAGGTGTAGTGGTTGTCGGCGGTGATAAACTGGTTCTGGTACGACAGGTCGGCGCTTGCGGTGACTTTTCCGGCCTTGGCGCGTCCGTAGAGGTATCCGCCCAGGGCGGCGGAGTTGCCGTAAAGGCCTACATTTGCCAGATACCCTTCGAGCGACTGACGTGTCTCGGTGATGATGTTGAGTATCCCGCCTGTGCCTTCGGCCTCGTATTTTGCGCCGGGCTCGGAGATGACTTCGATTTTCTGTATCGTGGAGGCGGGCATCGATTTGAGGATTGTCTTGATGTCGCCGCTAAGCATGGGGTCTTCCTTGCCGTTGAGGAATATCTTGAAACTTGACTGACCGTTGACCTTGATGTTTTCTTCGGCATCGACGGTGACTCCGGGCACTTTGCGGAGTATCTCGAGTGTGCTGTTGGTTTTTGCTTCAGGGTCTTCGCTTACGTTGTAGGTGAGTTTTGCGCCGTCGTTCTGTATGAGTTTTACGCGGGCTGTGACCACTAAGTCATCGAGAGTGGTGTCGTAGAGCAGTGAGTCGGATTCGGCTGCGGCTGCGGCATCAGGGCGTGGTGCTTCGGGTGGTGCTTCGGGTGCTTCTGCGGCAGATGATGGGGTGGTGTCGGCGGCAGCGGGTATCGGGTGGCTGATAGCCGTACCTAAGGTAAGTATGGCAGGGATTATTATGGAGTAAAGACGGTATCGGGTCATAGTGGAATGTATTGATGTTTGAAGATGATAGATGCTGCAAAAGTAATGTAAAATTTGATTTGATGCAAAATTTTGATAGTGAAATCTCGTTGTCGGTGTGGTTTTTGACGGAATCGGATGTTGTTTTGTCCGATATCGGACAGCGGGATCCGGGAGGAGTCCGGAATCGTACGCCTGGCGTAACGGCACCGTGACTGACGGGCGGCGATGTGGCTTATGTGACTTATGTGGATTGGAGTGACGGGAAGCGGTAGCAGGTGTTATCCCTTGTGGTCGGAATCTTCTGTGGAGTGGGCGCGCGGATGAGCTGCGGCGTAGGTGCGCTGCAGGTCGGAGGTCTGTAGGTGTGTGTAGATCTGGGTGGTGGCCAGGGATGCATGTCCGAGGATGGCGCGCACGCTGTTGAGGTCGGCGCCGCCATTGAGCATGGCAGTGGCGAATGTGTGGCGGAGGGTGTGGGGGCTTTTGCGTCCTGCGCGTTCGTCGCGCAGCAGGCGTTTGATGATGAGTTCGAGGTTAGGGGCCGACATATGGCCGTGCATTGTGGCTATTATGGGACGTGGCGACGGCAGGTCGGGATATGCGTCATCGCGGACGGCCTGCCAGTTGGAGATTTCGCGGGCCAGTTGGTCGGCTATGGGCACAACCCTCTCCTTGTTGCCTTTGCCGATGACGCGTAGTTCGCGTCCGCTGTGGCTGAATGAGGCGTCGGTGAGGCTGAGAATCTCGGATCTGCGGAGTCCGGTGGCGTATAAGAGATGTAGTATGAGGTGGTCGCGATGTTCGATGAGTGTCGCGTCCGGAGGGATGGGGGCGAGCAGACGTTCCATGTCGGCATCGCGCACAAAGTCGGGCAGCGGTTTGGGGAGTTTGGCGAGCACGATGTCGGCGGCTGGGTTGGATTTCAGGATATGTCGGCGGCAGAGGAACCGGAAGAATGCGCGAAGGCTCTGAGTCTTGCGTCGCAGAGATGCCGGGGCCTCGCCAGAGTCGGCGAGGTGTGCGAGCCAGCGCCTCACATCCTGAGTGGAGACTTCGGCCGGGATGAATTCAGCCGACGGGTCGGCGCAGAAGAATGCGATGAATTGCTGCAGGTCGCGCCGATAGGCGGCTACGGTGTGCTCGGAGCGGTATAGTTCGTAGCGGAGGTAGCTTAGGAAGTCGTCGGTTGGCATGGGGCGGAGCATGAAGGTGTGTGTGATATGGCGATGTCGAGAGGAGGAGGGGGTGTGAAATAAAAATCGGCATGGGAAATCCGCAGATTGCCCACACCGACCTTTATGGCTTTGAGAAAAATTTCAGTTCGCGCCGAGATGGCGATATACGCCGGATTACTGCTCGGCCTCCTGACGCAGCTGCTGTACGTAGACAGCTTTCATCATTTTCTTACGGTTGGCCACGCTGGGCTTCTCGAAAGCCTGACGGCTGCGGAGTTCCTTTACAATACCGGTTCTTTCAAATTTGCGTTTGAATTTCTTGAGAGCTCTCTCAATGTTTTCGCCTTCTTTAACTTGTACGATTATCATTTTTCTTGTTTAATTGATTTGCTTGTTGGGATGCTTTGCGCGCGCGGTATGGTCCGGGTACACAACGCGAGTGCAAAATTATGCAATTCAATTGTTTTGACAAAATTTTTCGGGGAAAAAATCATCTTCGTGTATGATTTTTAGCCTTTTTCATGTTGGAATCCCCTTCCGGAGACACTCCGGAAGTGGATTTGGGGTGTCGGCCGGGGGATATATGGGTTCTGACCGATGGGCGATAAGTGCACGGGCAGGTGTGTCAGTCGGGATTGTCGGCGTTGAGTAATCGCTCTTCGACGGATGGCACATCCTGACGGATTGCGGCCTGTTCGGCCGGATTGGTGTACCAGCGGGAGTACATCAGATAGTTTTTTGCGATTTTTACGTTCATCTCTTTGGCCTTTTCGGGCTCTACCATCTTGATGAATTTAGCCGGACATCCTCCCCAGAGTTCATGGGCGCCGATTTTGGTGCGGCTGAGCACGACCGAACCGGCAGCCACGAGGGCCCCTTCGCCGACCTCGGCGTCGTCCATCACGATTGCTCCCATTCCGATGAGAGCATAGTCGTGGATTTTGGCTCCGTGTATGACTACGTTGTGGCCTATTGAGACATCATTGCCGATTTCGATGGTGGATTTCTGATATAGCGTGTGCAGCACGCTGCCGTCCTGAATGTTGACGCGGTCGCCGATTGTGATAGTGTTGACGTCGCCGCGCAGCACGGTAGAGAACCATACGGAGCAGTCGCGTCCCATTGTGACGTCGCCAACCACTACGGCGTTTTCGGCCAGGAATGTGCCTTGGCCGATAATCGGGGAGAATCCCCGCACTGATTGTATGATAGCCATTTTATGGTTTTTATGTTGACGGAATATGTACTTATCTTGTGAGAGGACGTGTCTTTTCGGCCATCCATGCAGCCTCTTCCGGCGATAGGAACGGTGTGAGGCGTGAGCGTACCATAGCGTGGTAGTCGTTGACCCATTCGATCTCTTCGTCGGTCATGATGGCGGTGTCGAAGAGGTTGATGTCGAATGGGAAGAGTGTCATCACTTCGAAGTGGAAGAAGCGGCCGAATTCGGTCTCTTTCCAAGGCTCGGTGACGATGAGGTTTTCGCAGCGTATGCCGTATCTGTCGGCGAGATAGAGGCCGGGCTCGTTGCTTGTGATCATACCGGGCTGCAGAGGAGTGGGGTTCTCGTTGAGGCGTATGTTCTGAGGCCCTTCGTGGCAGTTGATGAAGAATCCGACTCCGTGTCCGGTGCCGTGATAGTAAGCTTTTCCTTCGGCCCAGAGGAACTGTCGGGCGAGCACGTCAAGCTGTGCGCCGCGTGTGCCTTCCGGGAATATGGCCCGGGCCAGGGCGATGTGTCCTTTCATGACGAGGGTGAAATCGTGGCGCTGCGCGGGAGTGGCTTCGCCCAGAGCGATGGTGCGTGTGATGTCGGTGGTGCCGAAAGTGTATTGGCCGCCGCTGTCGACGAGCAGAAGTCCTTGTCCGGTGATGGCGGCATCGGTCTCGGGAGTGGCTTCATAGTGCACGATTGCGCCGTGTCCGTTCCATCCGATGATTGCGGCGAAGCTTTCGTCGACGCAGGATGGGTCGGCCAGACGCAGAGCGCGGAGTCGCTTCCCGAGTTCGACTTCTGTGAGAGTGCCGGCGGGGTATTCCTTTTCGACCATCATGAAGAATCGAGTCAGCGCCACACCATCCTTCTCCATGGCAGTGTGGAGATTGGCAATCATAGTGGAGTTTTTGATGCTCTTCAGGCGTGCCACAGCCGCTCCTCCGAATACGGTGGAACATTCGATGTGGTCGTAAAGACCGCGCGAGGTCTTTTCGGGGTCGATGAGCAGGCGTGTTTCTTTGGGCAGAGATTCTACAAATGACAGCACATCGTCGTAGGGGCGCACTTCGATATGGTATTTGTCGAGATGTGCCGTCACTTCGGGTGTGAGCTTGTCGGCATCTACAAAGAGTACGCGGCGGCCGGACTCGTCGAGGTAAAGGTAGCTTACGAAAATCGGGGAGTAAGTGATGTCGCCCGACGTGCGGAGATTGGTGGCCCATGCTATGTCGTCGAGGGCTGACAGCATCACCGCGTTGGCCAGTTCGCTTTTCACGGCTTCGAGGATGCGGGTGGCTTTGCTGTCGACAGATTCGCCGACGATGTTCTCATCGTGTACGAAGAGCCTGTTTTTGGGGCGCTCCGGACGGTCGGGGTAAATGTAGTCAAACTGCGGGAAATCGGTGTCGAGTTTTACGCCGTTGTCGGCCAGTTGCTGCTGTATTCGCTGTGCGAATGATATCGAGAATGTCATTCCGTCGATTCCGACGGTCTGTCCGGTATGAGTATGTTCGGTGAGCCAGTCGACGAGGTCGACAGCATCCGGTCCGTCTTCTTTCATCATGCGGAAACCTGTGCCCTGAAGCTGCTCTTCAGCCTGGAGGAAATAGCGGGAGTCTGTCCATACGAGGGCGTCGTCGGCAGTGACGACGGCTGTGCCGTTGGTGCCGTTGGAGGATTCAAATCCGGTGAGCCATTCGCGGCCTCTCCAGTGATGAGGTGGAATTTCCGATTGGTGGGGGTCTGTTCCGGTGATTACACAGGCGTCAATGCCGTGTTGCTTCATGGCCTCGCGCAGGTTGGCGAGATAGGTGAGATTCTTTTTTTCCATATTAAGATGATGTTGTGTCTTCATGCTGGTGAGGAGGGGCAGGGCGGGCTTCTGCCAGGGCATAAGCCCGGTGTCAATCCTCTTCGGATGGCAAATGTAGTGAGATTAATCCGAATTAGAAAGTTTTTTTAGTAAAAACGCCCGAGGCGTGATATAGTTTTATGCCGGCGTGTCGTGCGGGGCCGCATGGATAAAGGGTTGAGGACGCGTCGCAGAGTGCCGGCGGCGGGGGCGAAAAGTGTGCGAGTTTTCAGTTTTTGATATGAAATCAGTGATAATCGGGAATTAAAAATTGGTCATAATCGGACAATATTTGTCGAATTTTCGCCGGGGGGGGTAAAAAAGGAATTGGGATTTGTAAGAGAACTGCAAAGTCATTATATTTGCATTGTCATTGCAACTCATGGAGCCTGGAGCTCCGCGAGATATGACCGATTTTAATGGGAGGAGCGTGACTGTCGTGATGATATGCAGGAGTTTTGGCAAGGAAGCTCTGCTCTCTCCCATTTTTACAAGGTATGCATTTCCGAAGTATCAAATACGTGTTAGCGTAAGCTTCGGAAAGTGAAAAGATGATTTAGTGATATATTTGTAAGTTAGTGATTTGGCAAACGCATACTTGGGAAAGTGTGCGTTTGCTTTGTTAGTCCCCTCCTCCTCCTCATCATCATCTCGCTTAACAAATATGCAGGGGGGTGGGTGATGTAGTAGGGTGGGGTAGAGTATATTGGCGTGGGGGAGGCGTTGAGATATGGGGAGTGGAGGTTTTTTTAAGAAAATTTGACGGGGATGGCATTGAATCCGTCAAACTTCATTATATTTGCAAAATCTTTTCAATCAGGATTGGTCAGAGGGAGGCCGGAGTGTCGGCCATGCCCGCTTGCGGATGCCGCCTGACCGTTAACGGACTGAAGGATAGATAAGATTCTAACAGACTTTAATATAGCAAATGATGCGTCAGATAGTCTTATTCGATACGGAGAGTGTGCATGCCGATATGTTGCCGATGTCGTATACGCGTCCGGTGGCGGCATTCCGTGTCGGTATCCGAACGCTGCGCGAGCAGTGGGAGGAGATAATGCCGGGAGAGTATTTCTACCGTCCGGTGTGGTTTCAGCGTGATAAATTCGGCATGCCTCCGGCAGATGCCGATGATTTGCTCTTCGTGGCAGGCAATCTGATGCCGCGCGAGGAGACGGCCGCGTTGCTTGAGTCACTGAAGCCCGGAGAGGCGGCAGTGTGCGGCGATGAGGTAGTGGCCTACCGTGGAAGTGAAGCCGGTCTGGAGGCCGGTGGTTTTGCATCGACAGTGGTCATTCCGCAGGAGTCGGCAAGGATACTGCATTTCCCGTATGACATATTTCTGGAGAATGCCGAGGCTCTGCGGCGTGAATACCGTCGTCTGACGGCTGGGCGAGTGTCGGCTCCTTTGGATGAAAGCAATCGTGTGATAGGCAGGCCTGTGGACGACCTGGGAAATCCAATGATTTTCATCGAGGAGGGTGCGGTGATGGAGGGCGCCACAATCAACGTCAAGGAAGGCCCGGTGTATATCGGGCGCGATGCGGTGGTGATGGAAGGCGCATGTCTGCGCGGTCCTCTGGCCCTGTGCGCACGGGCGCAGGTGAAGATGGGGGCAAGGATTTACGGCGGCACTACTTTCGGTCCTTATTGCAAGATAGGAGGAGAGGTGCAGAATGCCGTGATATTCGGCTACAGCAATAAGGCTCACGACGGCTATCTTGGCAATGCGGTGGTGGGGGAGTGGTGCAATCTTGGCGCCGGAGTAAATGCCTCGAATCTGAAGAACGACTATTCCAAGATACGCCTTTGGAATTATCCGCGCCATACGTTTATGCGCACTGATCTGCAGTTCTGCGGTCTGATAATGGCCGACCACAGTAAGGCCGGAATCAACTGCATGTTCAATACAGCCACGGTGGTGGGAGTGGGAGTCAATCTGCATGGAGCCGGATTCCCGAGAGTGTTTGTCCCTTCGTTTCAGGAAGGGTCGCCGGCCGGCGGTATGACAGATGTGCCGTTGAAGAAATTCTACCAGATCGCAGAGCGGGTGATGGGGCGGCGCGGACTGACACTGACCGATGCCGACCGTCGCATATACGAGAGAGTCTACGAAGTGGCCTCACAGTATAAGGCACCGAAATCGACTGAAAAATAAGCCCGCAGATTGCATAAAAGAATTTCTTTCAATTGCTATCGGTTAAATTTGGATACTTGCTTAGCTGAGAGCGGTGCATCCCTCCTCCCTGTAGCGCTCTCTGATGTATGCATAAACAATAATTCCGCTCCATCGGTCACTGTCCGATGGAGCGGATTTTTTTTCCGTGGCTCTCTTTTATGACAGAGAGCGGGCGCGCCGAGTGATGGCGTGCGTCAGGAGTGTCAGAGCACTACCTTTTCGGCCTTTCCGTCGGCTACCTTGATAAATACGCCGTTTTCGGGGTTGGCCACCTTGGCGCCGCTGAGGTTGTAGTATACTGCTTCGGCGTCATCGGCGGCGTTGATTCCATCTACGCCGGAGTTGATGTCGTAAGCAACGTTGAAAGTGTATACGATAGGAACGTTGGAACATACCTGAGTGCCCTTCACGAGATATAAAGCATTCTGATATTCAGAAATATTGGAGGGGATTTTCAGCTCGTTGCCAGTTACATATCCTTCTGCAGTCAGATACTCTACGGGTATCCACTCGATGTTGATGCCGGGAGCGCGGCGCAGCGGTTCGATGTCGACGTCGCTGTTGAGGGGCATATAGGCGAATGTGGTCCATCCTTCGGGCACCTCGATTTCGAAAGTCGCAGACTCCTTGTCGGTTGTGGCTGTTACGCTGAGAGTGGGGAAAGGCATTTCGTCGGAGCCTGCGGGCTTGAACTCGTAGCTCATTTCGTTGGCGTCGGAAGTGATATTGAGCGAAGTGGGAATCTCCGGGTCGGCCTCGTACACCTCATATGAGATGGGGAAGAATTCGATTGTGGTCTTGTAGCAGCCCATAGCGCCGTAGACGTTGTATGTGCCGGGAGCTACTGCGTCATCTAACGCCCACTGGGTGTAGAATGTGAACTCACTGCCGTCGGCCATGATGCCCTTGAATGTTTTGCCTTTTTCAGTGGGAGTCTCCTCATTGAAAGTCACGTTGGCGAGATAGCACACCTGATTGAGAGACACTTCGTCGGCCGAAGTGAATTTTTGGGGTGTGTAGATGTCGTTCATAAATACCTCCGGGAAGTCGCCGATGAATTTCCATTCGGGCAGGTTGTTGAAGGGTGAGAATTCCACGAAGTATCCGGCCTTCAGCCTGTCGCCGGGTTCATATGTGCTGCCTGAATTGAAGAAGAGCACCGGGTCGTCGTAGATGCTGGCCGCATAGATGTAGGAGCCGTTGACGTAGGCTACGGTGTAGTAGAAGTTGACGTAGATTACATCACCTGATTCCTTCGAGGCTGCCATGAATTCATCATGGTTGAGAGCTTCGGGTGCGACCACAACGGCGTATTTTGCAGAGCCGGCGAGGTATTCGGCAGATTCTTCGGAAGTGGCGGTGATTTCGGCAGTGCCTTCACCTTTCACTTTGATAGTGCCGTCGGCTGCTACTTCCACTACAGCCGGGTCTGAAGAAGAGTAGGTGACCGCCACATTATTGGGATTGCTGAGTTCCGGAGCGGTTGCGCCGAGTTTGGTGGTGGTGTAGATTTTTGACTGGGTGAATGAGAATCCGGCAGGTTTCTGCACATCTTCGCCGGCGGGCTCGCCGTAATATTTCACTTCGCTGAGAGATACGAGACCATTGCCAGTGCTCGAGACGCAGTCGAATGCAATGCGGTAGTAGCGGTTGGCTGCAGGAGCGGAATTATTGAGAGTCACAGTCTTGGCAGTCTCGTCATCGTATGTGGCGGAGTGAATGGCTACGGTCGACCATCGCGTTTCATCGTTGGCGTCCCCGTCGATTGAAGTGGCTGTCTGGAGCATGATGGAATTGACCTTGTCGGGAGTCCACGCAGGGATGGTCAGTTCGATGGAAGTCACCTGCTCGGCAACCATGAAATCAGTTGTGATGTAGCCGACAGAATCATACTTCTTGCGTCCGCACTTGATGAAGTCCCAACCGTTATTGTTGTTGTTGAAGTTGGATACCGAGAAAGTCTCATTGTCGCTCATGGTGTAGGTGAAGGTCCCGGTGTAGTTGTTGTTGCCGGCGTAGAACCGTTCGTCTACATTGTGCTCTTTGCCGAATTTCAGATCAAAGAGCAAATCTGCGGCCGAGGCGCTCCCCGTAAGGAGGGCTACCGATGCCAGTGAAAGTAGAAATTTTTTCATAATGTATAAGTATTGATTTGTAATACAGTCGATAGAGAATGCGACCGCGTGGATAAGCCCATAGGCAGTAACGGACGTGATGGTGCTGCAAATATAGTAATAAAATCGGTATCCTGCTAAAAAATGGGTGAAAAACGGATTCTTGATGGCGATATTTTAGAGAAGACGTTTGAATTTTTTTACGAAAACTTAAAAAGCGTCCGGATTTACTTTCTTTAATGACGTCTTTTCATTAAGACGCCCTCGTTCTACGGTATTTGTAAACGCCGGCGTGACTTCGATTTATTAACCGGCCGTCAGTCGGGGGAAAAGGAGGGGCGTGGAGTGGTGAATTGGTGAATTTATAAAAAAAGAGCTCGGAGAGTTGGAATTTAAGTGCCGGGAAATTTGCGTAAACCGTTTATTTTTAGTAATTTTGCAGAGTTTTGAAGAGTACTTCAAAGATTGCTGACGCTAATGGTCTGAGTTGCAGGTTGTTAGTGATTGGCAATCGATGCGTATCAAGCAAACAACCAACTAATCAAAATATACAGAATGCCTACTATTCAGCAATTAGTAAGAAAGGGCCGCACTGTCCTGAAGGACAAGAGTAAGTCTCCGGCTCTGGATTCGTGCCCGCAGCGCCGCGGCGTATGTGTGCGCGTCTACACCACCACCCCTAAGAAGCCTAACTCGGCTATGCGTAAGGTGGCACGTGTGCGCCTGACCAACGGCAAGGAGGTCAACTCATACATTCCCGGCGAGGGTCACAATCTGCAGGAGCACTCGATCGTGATGGTGCGCGGCGGACGTGTGAAGGATCTTCCCGGTGTGCGTTATCACATTGTGCGCGGCACACTCGACACGGCCGGTGTGCAGGGCCGCACTCAGCGTCGTTCGAAATACGGTGCGAAGCGTCCTAAAGCAGCCAAGAAGTAATCAAATCAAATCAGCATCCGGTTTTTGATTTATTGGTGACGCTGAAAGGTTGAGTAAACCGGCGCGAGAGAGCGCGGGTTGAAGTTATCGGGCGGAAACAGACAAAACGTAAGCCCCTCGAAGCAACCAAGGAACAAAACCACATTCCAGTTTTTAAACAACAATGAGAAAAGCAAAGCCTAAGAAAAGGGTTACTCTCCCTGATCCCGTCTTCCATGACATTAAGGTGACTAAATTTGTCAATCATCTGATGTATGACGGAAAGAAAAACACTGCCTACACAATCTTCTACACAGCTCTTGAGAATGTGAAGGCTAAAATGCCCAACGAGGAGAAGTCAGCCCTCGAGATCTGGAAAAAGGCTCTTGAGAATGTGACTCCCCAGGTGGAGGTAAAGTCGCGTCGCGTGGGTGGCGCAACTTTCCAGGTGCCCACCGAGATCCGTGCGGACCGCAAGGAGTCGATTTCAATGAAAAACCTCATCATCTTCGCCCGCAAGCGTGGCGGCAAGACCATGGCCGACAAGCTGGCTGCCGAAATCGTCGACGCTTTCAATGATCAGGGCGGCGCTTACAAGCGTAAAGAGGACATGCACCGCATGGCAGAGGCTAACCGTGCGTTCGCTCACTTCAGATTTTAACAGCAGACTCATACAATGGCTAAACACGACGAACTTAAATATACCCGCAATATCGGCATCATGGCCCACATCGATGCCGGCAAGACTACTACTTCGGAGCGCATCCTTTTTTATACCGGTCTGACTCACAAAATCGGTGAGGTGCACGACGGCGCGGCTACAATGGACTGGATGGAGCAAGAGCAGGAGCGTGGTATCACTATCACATCTGCCGCTACCACAACATTCTGGAACTATGACGGCGAAAAATTCAAAATCAACCTGATTGACACTCCGGGACACGTGGACTTCACTGTAGAGGTGGAGCGCTCGTTGCGTGTGCTCGACGGCGCCGTGGCTACATTCTGCGCCGTAGGCGGTGTGGAGCCTCAGTCGGAGACTGTATGGCGTCAGGCTGACAAATATAATGTGCCTCGTGTCGGTTATGTCAACAAGATGGACCGCTCGGGAGCCAACTTCCTCGAGGTTGTGCGTCAGGTGAAGGAAGTGCTGGGCGCAAATCCCCTTCCGATTCAGCTGCCTATCGGCGCCGAGGAGACTTTCAAGGGTGTGGTCGACCTGATCACCATGAAGGCCTACTTCTGGCACGACGAGACTATGGGCGCACAGTATTCTGTAGAGGAAATCCCGGGCAACCTCCTTGAGGAGGCTGAGGAATACCGCGACAAGATGCTTGAGACTCTCGCAGAGCTCGACGAGGCTCTGATGGAGAAATACTTCGACGACCCCTCCACAATCACCGAAGAGGAAATCCGCAAGGCCATCCGCAAGGGCACACTCTCTATGGCCATCAACCCGATGCTCTGCGGCTCTTCGTTCAAGAACAAGGGTGTGCAGACTCTGCTTGACGCAGTCTGCGCTTACCTCCCCTCGCCCGAGGACGCCGGCGCCGTAGAGGGACATGCCGTAGGCGACCCCGATGCAATCGAGACACGCGAACCCTCGCCCGAGGCTCCCATGTCGGCTCTCGCATTCAAGATTGCAACCGACCCGTATGTAGGGCGTCTCTGCTTCTTCCGCGTTTATTCAGGTGAAATCGAGGCCGGTTCTTACGTGCTCAACACCCGTTCCGGCAAGAAGGAGCGCATCTCGCGTCTGTTCCAGATGCACTCCAACAAGCAGAATCCGAAAGAGAAAATCGGCTGCGGTGATATAGGTGCAGGTGTGGGCTTCAAGGATATCCGCACAGGCGACACCCTATGCGCCGAGGATGCTCCGATTGTACTTGAGGCTATGGAGTTCCCGGATCCCGTAATCGGTATCGCAGTGGAGCCGAAGACCCAGAAGGACCTCGACAAGCTCGGCGTCGGACTTCAGAAGCTGGCCGAAGAGGACCCCACATTCCGCGTAGAGACCAACGAGGAGACCGGGCAGACCGTAATCTCCGGTATGGGTGAGCTTCACCTTGATATCATCATCGACCGTCTGCGTCGTGAGTTCAAGGTAGAGTGCAACCAGGGCCGTCCGCAGGTGACCTACAAAGAGTCGATCACCAAGCCCGTCGAGCTTCGCGAGACATTCAAGAAGCAGACCGGTGGCCGTGGTAAGTTCGCCGACATCATCGTGCGTATCGAGCCCGTCGACGAGGGCTTTGAGGGCAACCTTCAGTTTGTCGACGAGGTCAAGGGCGGCAACGTGCCCAAGGAGTATATCCCCTCGGTGCAGAAGGGCTTCCAGAACGCTATGAAGAACGGTGTGCTCGCAGGCTATCCGGTAGAGCAGCTCAAGGTGACACTGCTCGACGGCAGCTTCCACCCCGTAGACTCTGACCAGCTGTCATTCGAGCTTTGCGCCATCCAGGCGTTCAAGCATGGATCGGAGAAGGCATCTCCGGTGCTTCTCGAGCCTATCATGAAGATAGAGGTCGTGACTCCGGAAGAGAGCATGGGTGATGTGATCGGCGACCTCAACAAGCGTCGCGGTCAGGTAGAAGGCATGGAGACAAGCCGCAGCGGTGCCCGCATCGTCAAGGCCAAGGCTCCTCTTGCCGAGATGTTCGGTTATGTGACAGCGCTTCGCACAATCACATCAGGCCGCGCCACCAGCACCATGACCTTCAGCCACTATGCAGAGGTAAGTAACTCCATCGCGCGCAACGTGCTCACAGAGGTTCAGGGCCGCGTAGATCTGTTGAAATAATAAAGATAAAATATCACAATGAGCCAGAAAATCAGAATCAAACTGAAATCTTACGATCACAACCTGGTCGACAAGTCGGCTGAGAAGATCGTAAAGACAGTGAAATCCACCGGCGCCGTAGTGAGCGGACCCATACCTCTGCCCACCCACAAGCGCATCTTCACCGTCAACCGCTCCACCTTCGTCAACAAGAAGAGCCGCGAGCAGTTTGAGCTCAGCTCATACCAGCGTCTGATCGACATCTACAGCTCCACAGCGAAGACTGTCGATGCGCTGATGAAGCTCGAACTCCCCAGTGGTGTTGATGTGTCGATCAAGGTCTGAACGCAAGCACCGGCCATATATTCCGGCCATGACCGCATAAAGGCATCCGCCTCCCTTCTGAAGGAGGGGAGGCGGGGCTACGGCCGGAACCCCAACAACTCAAAGACAAACAAGCAAACATACCGAAGCCTCTTGTGGAGAAATCCGGGCGACTCCCGGGATTCAGCCCGCAATGCTTCAAATCAACAATCTAAGTAGAAATGCCAGGATTATTAGGAAAGAAAATCGGAATGACATCCGTTTTCAGTGCCGACGGCAAAAATGTGCCGTGCACTGTTATCGAAGTAGGTCCTTGTGTGGTTACTCAAATCAAGACTGTAGAGACCGATGGTTATGAGGCTGTGCAGGTGGGCTTCCAGGAGAAGAAGGAGAAGCACACCAACAAGGCAGAGGCCGGCCACTTCTCGAAAGCCGGAGTAGCTCCGCAGCGCCACTTGGCCGAGTTCAAGTCGTTTGAGACTGTGCCTGCCCTTGGAGACACTCTCACAGTAGAGCTTTTCCAGGAGGGCGGCTTCGTCGACGTTGTCGGCACCAGCAAGGGTAAAGGATTCCAGGGCGTCGTGAAGCGTCACGGCTTCGGCGGCGTGGGTCAGTCTACCCATGGTCAGCACAACCGTCTTCGTGCGCCGGGTTCAATCGGTGCGTGCTCGTATCCCGCGAAGGTATTCAAAGGCCTCCGTATGGCAGGCCAGATGGGCAACGAGCGTGTGACCGTGCAGAATCTGCAGGTGATCAAAGTACTGCCCGAACACAATTTGTTAATGATCAAGGGAAGCATTCCCGGTCCCAAAGGTTCAATCGTTTTAGTTGAGAAATAATGGAAGTAGCAGTTTATAACATCAAAGGTGAAGATACCGGTCGCAAGGTGACCCTCAATGATGAAGTTTTTGGCCGCGACCTTACCGAGGGCAATGCAGAGCACACCCTCTATCTCGACGTAAAACAGTACCTTGGCAACCAGCGTCAGGGCACACACAAGAGCAAGGAGCGCAGCGAGATTTCAGGTTCGACCCGCAAGCTGATCCGTCAGAAAGGTGGCGGCGGCGCACGTCGCGGCGACATCAACTCACCGCTGCTGCGTGGCGGTGCCACAGTATTCGGCCCGCGTCCGCGCGACTACCGCTCGAAGCTCAACAAGAAGCAGAAAGCACTGGCACGCCGTCTGGCCCTGACTTCAAAGGCCCCCAGCATTGTCGTGGTTGAGAATTTCTCGTTCGACGCACCTCGCACAAAGAGCTACATGGATCTGGCCAAGAACTTCAATGTGGCCGACAAGAAAGTGCTGCTCGTGATGCCCGAGAAGGACGACAACGTACTTCTGTCGGTGCGCAACGTGCCCAATGCGCTGCTTCAGCGTGCGCTTGACCTCAACGCGTACACCGTGCTCAACACTGACGCTATCATCCTGACCGAGGACAGCGTGGAAGTTCTTAATCAATTCTAAAGCAAGGAGACCTACAGAAATGAACATAGAGATCCGCCCTATCATGACTGAAAAGGCTACGGCCTACAGCGAGAAGCAGAATTGCTACACTTTTGCTGTGTCTCCGGACGCCAACAAGTTTCAGATCAAGGACATTGTGGAGAAGCTCTACAATGTGCGCGTAGTGAGAGTCAATACTTCCAACTACGCAGGCAAGCGTTCGCAGCGCTACACAAAGTCAGGGCTGCTGCGCGGCCGCAAACCGGCCTTCAAGAAGGCTTACGTGACAGTAGCCGAGGGTCAATCGATCGATTACTATAGCAATATTTAAACGTTCCAATGGCAGTAAAAAAATTCAAGCCCACTACTCCGGGCCAAAGACACAAGATTATTGGTGTGTTCAAACGCGAAGAGCAGATTAAGCTCGACGGTAAGACCGTAGTTCGCAAATCCACTGCTAACGCACCAGAAAAGTCTCTTATCGTCGGAAAGCGTTCGACGGGCGGCCGCAACAGCTCAGGTCATCTGAGCACCCGCTATCGTGGCGGCGGCCATAAGAGAAAATTGCGTCTCATCGACTTCAAGCGTAACAATGACGGCATCGAGGCTGTGGTAAAGACCATCGAGTATGATCCCAACCGCAGCGCGCGTATCGCCTTGCTCTACTACACAGATGGCTCGAAGGCATATATCATCGCCCCGAACGGACTGGAGGTAGGTCAGAAGGTGGTAAGCGGTCCGGATGCGGCACCCGAGGTTGGCAACACCCTCCCGCTGTCGAAAATCCCCGTAGGTACGCTCATCCATTGTATCGAACTGCGTCCCGGCCAGGGTGCCAGCATGGCCCGTTCAGCCGGAACGTTCGCTCAGTTGACTTCACGCGAAGGTGACTACGCTATTATCAAACTGCCTTCGGGCGAGACCCGCAAGGTGCTTCTTTCATGCCGTGCTACGGTAGGTGTCGTTGGCAACAGCGAGCACTCACTGGAGTCGAGCGGTAAGGCCGGCCGCAGCCGCTGGCAGGGACGTCGCCCCCACAACCGTGGTGTGGTAATGAACCCTGTCGATCACCCGATGGGTGGTGGTGAGGGCCGTCAGAGCGGCGGACACCCGCGCTCTCGTACCGGTCTTTATGCCAAGGGCCTGAAGACCCGCTCGCCGAAGAAACATTCTTCGAAGTATATCATTGAAAGAAGAAAGAAGTAATATCAGATAAAAGAAGAAGACAACTATGAGTCGTTCGCTTAAAAAAGGACCATTTATCAGCGTAAAGCTCGAAAAGAAGGTGGCTGCGATGGAGGAAAGCGGCAAAAAGTCTGTTATCAAGACCTGGAGCCGTGCCTCTATGATTTCTCCGGATTTCGTAGGCCACACTTTCGCAGTGCACAATGGTAACAAGTTCATACCTGTCTACGTGACTGAAAACATGGTGGGTCACAAGCTTGGCGAGTTCGCCCCGACACGTACCTTCCGCGGCCACGGCGGCAACAAGAAGAAATAATGGCCCTAATCACTAAAGAATAAAAAGACACAATATACAATGGGTGTAAGAAAAAGAAACTCAGCAGACGCCATTAAGGAGGCCCGCAAGAGCGAATATTTCGCCAAACTCCGTAATGTGCCTACGTCGCCCCGCAAGATGCGCCTCGTAGTCGATATGGTGCGTGGTCAGGAGGTGTTCAAGGCTCTCGGCATCCTTAAGTTTTCGAATAAAGAGGCATCTGTCCGTGTGGAGAAGCTGCTCCGCTCGGCCATAGCCAACTGGGAACAGAAAAACGATCGCAAGGCCGAGGCAGGCGAACTCTACGTGAAGACAATCTTCGTGGACGCCGCTCCGATGCTGAAGCGCCTGCGTCCCGCACCGCAGGGCCGCGGATACCGCATCCGCAAGCGCTCCAATCATGTGACTCTGTTTGTGGATACTATTAATAACGATAAAGACTAATTCGCAAGATGGGACAGAAAGTTAATCCGATAAGCAACCGTCTGGGCGTAATCCGCGGTTGGGACTCCAACTGGTACGGCGGCAAGAAATACGGCGAGACTCTCCTTGAGGACTCAAAAATCCGTAAGTATCTCCGCACTCGTCTTGCAAAGGCAAGCGTATCGAGAATCATCATCGAGCGCACTCTCAAGATGGTCACTGTGACTATCTGCACTTCACGCCCGGGCATGATTATAGGCAAGGGCGGCAAGGATGTCGACGCACTGAAGGAGCAGCTGAAGAAGCTCACCGGCAAGGAGGTGCAGATCAACATCTATGAGATCAAGCGCCCCGAACTCGATGCAGAAATCGTGGCAAGCAACATCGCGCGTCAGATTGAGAACAAGGTGGCTTACCGCCGCGCCATCAAGATGGCAATCCAGTCGACAATGCGTATGGGCGCCGAGGGCATCAAGGTTCAGGTATCGGGCCGTCTGAACGGCGCCGAAATCGCACGCTCCGAGATGTTCAAGGAGGGTCGTACACCCCTGCACACACTGCGCGCCGACATCGACTACGCTCTGGTAGAGGCACTCACCAAGGTGGGTATCCTCGGTGTGAAGGTGTGGATCTGCCGTGGCGAAATCTATGGCAAGAAGGAGCTTACTCCCTCATACGCCATCGATGTCAAGGAGCCGGCACGTCCGCAGGGCGGCGGCCGCAAGGGCGGTTTCCGCAACAAGAAAAACAACAATCGTTAATCCATCCCCAACAGAGATAAATCATGTTACAACCTAAGAGAACAAGATACCGCCGTTCGCAAAAGGGCCGCATGAAAGGTGAGGCCCAGCGTGGCAATCAGCTCGCTTTCGGTTCGTTCGGCATCAAGACTCTTGAGTCGAAATGGATCACCGGACGTCAGATTGAGGCTGCCCGTATCGCCGTGACCCGCTATATGCAGCGTCAGGGTCAGATTTGGATCCGCATCTTCCCCGACAAGCCGATCACAAAGAAGCCTGCCGAGGTGCGAATGGGTAAAGGTAAAGGTAACCCTGAAGGTTTCGTAGCGCCCGTCACTCCGGGCCGTATCCTGATCGAGGTCGAAGGCGTAAGCTACGACATCGCAAAGGAGGCACTGCGTCTGGCAGCTCAGAAACTTCCGGTTATCACTAAGTTTGTGGTGCGCCGCGACTACGATCCGTCGCAGACCGTCTGATAGACTACTACCGCTCCGAGGTACCCGGATTTACCGGCCCCTCGGGGGGCGTCTGATATCCCCGACGGCACTTCCGCCCCGGCTCCTGTCAGAAGGAGAGGGGGGGGGGAGGTGCCGTCGGCCACATTCAGCGGAATCATAGCGGAATGGCTTAAAATAGTGTAATAAGTATTCGGAAGCATTGTCGTGCATCACATAAATAAAGTGAAAAGTGCGGAAATGTCAGATATTTGCATTAATTTTGCAGCCGAATTGGATTTCATGCGTGGGGGCGTGAAGCGCGTCCTTATGTGCAAACCCGATAAACCGAGATAATTAAAAATGAAAAAGGAAGAAATCAAGGAATTAAGCATTCCCGAACTGCGTGCCAGCATAGAGGCCGCCGAGAAGGCTTATCGTGAATTGAAAGTAACGCACGCGATTGCTCCCATCGACAATCCCTCCAAGATTACAAAAAATCGCAAAGAGATTGCCCGCTTGAAGACCGTGCTGCGTCAGAAGGAACTTGCCGAGGCAGCTTCCAAGTAATCCACCCCTATTTTAAGTATTTGAAAAAATGGAAGAAAAGAGACATTTGAGAAAAGAAAGAATCGGGGTCGTTTCCAGCAACAAGTGCGACAAGACCATCACTGTCGAGATCAAGTGGAAAGAGAAACACCCCATCTATGGTAAGTTTGTCAACAAGACAAAGAAGTACCATGCCCATGACGAGAACAACGAGTGCTCTGTAGGCGATACAGTGCGCCTGATGGAGACCCGCCCCCTGAGCAAGACCAAGAGATGGAGACTGGTAGAAATCATCGAAAAAGTTAAGTAATTATGATACAGAGTGAATCACGTTTGACAGTTGCAGATAACAGTGGTGCGAAAGAAGCACTCTGCATTCATGTACTTGGCGGAACCGGTCGCCGTTACGCTTCGGTAGGCGATATTATCGTAGTGACTGTAAAGAGCACAATCCCCTCTTCCGATGTGAAGAAGGGCACAGTCAGCAAGGCTGTCGTAGTACGTACGAAAAAGGAAGTGCGCCGCGCAGACGGCAGCTACATCCGTTTCGACGACAATGCCTGTGTGCTCCTTAACAATGCCGGCGAGCTTCGCGGCACACGTATCTTCGGCCCGGTAGCCCGTGAGCTCCGCGGCACCAACATGAAGATCGTCTCGCTTGCTCCCGAAGTACTTTAATATCCCGCTATCAGTAAAGTAAGAAACAATGGCAAAATTACATATCAAAAAGGGCGATACGGTCTATGTCAACTCTGGCGACGACAAGGGTAAGACCGGCCGTGTGCTCGAAGTGCAGCCCAAAAAGCAGCGCGCCGTCGTGGAGGGCGTCAATATTATCTCCAAGAGCATGAAGCCCAATGCGAAATATCCCCAGGGTGGCATCGTCAAGATGGAAGCCCCCCTCCATATTTCCAAACTCAACCCCATCGATCCGAAATCAGGCAAGCCTACCCGCGTAGGCCGCAAGCTTAATGAAGATGGCAAGCTGGTAAGAATCGCAAAACGTTCAGGAGAGGAGATTAAGTAATGGCAACTACACTTGGTAAAGACTATAAGGAACGCATCGTTCCCGAGCTCCAGAAGGAGTTCAATTACAGCACTGTGATGCAGGTGCCCCGCCTGGAGAAGATTGTAATCAACCAGGGCCTCGGCGCCGCCACTCAGGATAAGAAACTCATCGAGACCGCTCTCAACGAGATTACGGCTATTACAGGCCAGAAGGCTGTGCCCACTCTCTCAAAGAAGGATATTTCTAACTTCAAACTGCGTAAGAAAATGCCCATCGGCGTGATGGTGACTCTGCGCAAGGATAAGATGTATGAGTTCCTGGAGCGTCTGGTGAAGGTGGCTCTGCCCCGTATCCGTGACTTCAAGGGTATCAACTCCAAGCTCGATGGCCGTGGCAACTACACGCTCGGCATCACAGAGCAGATCATCTTCCCCGAGATCAATATCGATAACGTGCCGAAACTTCAGGGTATGAACATCACTTTCGTGACTTCAGCTCCCACCGATGAGGAGGGCTTCGCTCTGCTCAAGAAGTTTGGCCTTCCCTTCAAACACGAAAAATAATCCCTGAGATATGGCAAAAGAATCAATGAAAGCCCGTGAGGTGAAGCGCCAGAAGATGGTAGCAAAGTACGCTGCCAAGAAGGCCGCCCTCAAGAAGGCCGCTCTGGCTGATGCCGACGGCAACATCGATTATGAGGCACTCACCAAGCTCCAGAAGCTTCCTAAGAACGCTTCAAAAGTGCGTCTGCACAATCGTTGCGAGCTTACAGGCCGTCCGAAAGGCTATATGCGTCAGTTCGGCATCTCCCGTATTCAGTTCCGCGAGATGGCTTCCGCAGGTCTGATCCCCGGCGTGAAGAAAGCAAGCTGGTAATCAAATCCCGGTCGCACACTGCGACGCCGCAGCATCCTTTGTGGCAACGCAGTCGTTACCGTCGAATCATACGAAGTCCGCTGCAGCACGAAAGTGCGCAGCGGACTTCAGCAGTTTTTTGAGGTTCAATCTTTGTTGCACACATTTTATACCCAATAATATTGATTAATAAATGCAGCTTTGCCAAAATTATATCGTGTAGTTTTAGTTAGTAGCTATAGGTTGTAATGATTTGAAAATCAGAATAGTAGAATGCATTGCGGTGCGGAAATTGCCGAATTCCTCAATTTTGCATTATAGAATTATTTGGAGAATTAAAATTTTTTTCATTATATTTGCGACTATTTAGAGAATTTTCAATACATATCACACTGTATTGCTTGTCTTTTACACAGCCTAATAGTGATCATTAATTATATTGTTTAACCCTAAAACTTCACTCCAAATGAACATAAACGATATGGAAGCCCTTCTGGATCAAGAGATGGAGGTAGTGCGTGGCGGAGTTACACCACAAGTGTGTACCTGCGAAACAGGAGCCTATGTGGCAACTTCCGGTGGTGAATGTCATTGCAAGTCCGGTGCTCTACTGGATGGTGGACCAGCTGAGTCATGCACCTGTGGCCAAGGTGCCATGTTAAAGAGAGGCACTATTGTCAACCCACCTCCGGGTTTAGGTTGCACTTCAGGCTTTATGGGCTAAATGTAAGGGGTGATTGATTGTATATCATTCAGTCACCCTTTTTTTAATTCTGTAATCAACCTAACATAGTTAATAATATGTACGTATCATTAGCCTCGGGATATACGATTCGAAATGACCGCGATTGTTCTTACGTGGTTAAGATTGAGAGAATGCCGGATACTGATAAGATTCTTTAAAACATACTATAGAGTCATGAATGCGAATATCATATATCATAATCTTGCTAAAGAAGGAGGCATGGAATCTGCGTACCGCAGATTGCTTTGTGTCATTCTGTCCATGTTGCTGCTTGGAATAGTGATTGAGAGTAATCTGTCTGCAAAAGAGATATTGGTGCTTTCAGCCCGTGACAGTTTGCCGGTAAACAGTGCTGCAATTACTGTATATAATGAATTCCGTGATTCTATAGCCAATACATCATCAGATGATTCCGGTAGGGCATCGATATTGGGCGAAGGCAGATATGTGATGGTAAGGCATGATATGTTTGTGCCTCTCATGAGCAAGCTCCGGCAAGGGGAGAAGACCGACACTCTGCGGCTTAAAAATGTCACTGAGATTGATGAACTGGTGGTAGATGCCTCCGGAAACGAAGGCAAAGGGTTCAGCCGCAGCTATTATATACCGCGCGAAGATATGAAGCGTTATCTGAATGTGTTGCAATCGCTCAACGAAATTCCTAATCTGATAGTGATGTCGGATGATGATATATATTTTGAAGGGAGCGGTAATGTGAAACTTCTGCTTAACGGAGTGGATACGTCAATCATTGAAGTACGTGCGCTTGATAAGGATGACATATTGCGGGTAGATACATACAGCGTAGCTCCACCACAATACAGGATTGAGGGGTATGAATCCGTGATCGATATAATCACGAAAAGCTCGCTGGTGGGAGGTAATGCTTCAGTATCAATCAATCAGGCTCCATATCCGTTGATTGGTCGGAATTCAGCAGCCATATTCCACAATTACAACAAATCACGATTCTATGCTGTATATTCCAATTCAAATGGACATTACAGACGTGAACGCCAATCGGAGTTCCTGGATTATGAGTTTGACGGCGTATCCTACTATAAACATAAGGAGGGCCTTGATTCACATGCTGATATTGATGAGAATTCACTTACATTAGGATATCAGTTGGTTGATCCGGGTTCATATATGTATAGTGTAAAACTCAGCGGAGCTTTATCCCGCAATGGGCATGATATGCTTCAGCGAGTCAGTTCTCAGTCAAATCCTACGCCTTATGATGCAGATAATGAAGTGTATATCGGCACAAATGATTTTGTGCTGAACAATTACTTTGAGAAAACGTTTGGCGAGGGTGGCAATAGGAGCACATTGGTAGCAAATCTGACGCTGCAGCGTGCCAATTCCGATTATATGTCCGCATACCGTGAATTTGAACTTGGCGGGACTATCCCCTCTGTCAATGCGTGCTCCGAATATGATATACAGTACAGTAATGCGGTAGCCAACCTGATATATTATCTCCCCGGTAAGAGTTGGGGAAGTCTGGGTTTTTCACTTTATGACGGCTATAACTGCAGTCGGTATAAGGAACCGGGAAACAGTACGATGCAACGTATGAATTCGGCAGGAGCATGGACGCAGTATACAGGGTATCTCAATAAATTCGTGGTCATGTCGACTGTTGGACTTGAAAACCAATATATTGATGTGTCGGTAAATGGCAATAAGTACAATAAATGGCGACCTTCCGTATTGGCGTATCTTTATTATGTGCCACTTCAGAACCTGCAGTTCAGATTGAGTTATTCGTACTCTACCTCCAATCCCTTGATATCGCAGCTCAGTCAGACGTATCAGTGGCTTGATACGCGACTCATATTCCATGGTAATCCGGATCTGCATTCTTATACTACCCATAAGCTGGGACTCGGAATCAATTATTACTTCAAATATCTGGAGATTAGCTTCAGCGGATATTATACACGCGAGTTCGGGATAAGAATAT
>DKWX01000051.1:13342-18810 GCA_002491945.1 Porphyromonadaceae bacterium UBA7141 | reverse complement strand
GAGCACACCCTGTCCGCCGAAACCGGCGATGATGATTTCTTCCTTCATAAGTGTAAAGTCTTTATGGGTTAGCGTTTATTTCACATCCTTGAGGTCGCCCAGCGGATATTTGGCAAACATGTGCTCGGCCATCCACTCATTGGCCTTTTCGGGGCTCATTTTCCAGCCGGAGTTGCAGGTGGCTACCACTTCCACCACCGAAGTGCCCTTCTTGTCGAGGGCGTTCTGGAAAGCCTTCTTAAGGGCGGCTTTTGTCTTGCGCACGTTGGCCGGAGTGTGTACAGACTGACGGGTGACATAGCATGTGCCGTCGAGGATGGCCATGAGGTTGGTGATTTCCAGCGGGTGTCCGTTGAGGTCAACGCGGCGGCCATAGGGAGTAGTGGCAGTCTTCTGCCCCACGAGTGTCGTGGGAGCCATCTGTCCGCCGGTCATGCCATATATGGCATTATTGACGAAGACCATCACGATATTCTCGCCACGGTTGGCGGCATGAATTGACTCGGCAGTACCGATTGCCGACATGTCGCCGTCGCCCTGATATGTGAATACCACATCATCGGGCCATAGGCGCGAGATGGCAGTCGCCACTGCGGGAGCGCGGCCGTGGGCGGCCTCGACCCAGTCGACATCTATGTAATTGTAAGCGAACACGGCGCAGCCTACGGGCGATACGCCGACAGTCTTCTCGGCGAGTCCCATTTCGGCTATCACCTCTGCCAGCAGCTTGTGGATTACACCGTGGCTGCATCCGGGGCAGTAGTGCATATGCACTTGGTCGAGAAGCTCAGGTGCGGAATATACCTTATTCTCGGGGCGGATTATATCTTGGATTTCCATTGTTGGAGTCAGAAGTTAGGTGGGGTGGCTTTTATCTGATGATTTTCTCTTCGAGGGCCTTCACTACCTCGTCGGGGCTGGGGATGATACCGCCGAGTCGGCCGAAATGCTCTACGGGGAGATTGTCGTGGACTGCGAGGCGCACATCCTCGATCATCTGTCCGGCGTTGAGCTCTACGCAGAGGATACCCTTTTTGCCTTCGGCAGCGCGGGCGATAGCCTCTGTCGGGAAGGGCCAGAGGGTGATTGGGCGCACGATGCCCACCTTGATACCCTTTTCGGCGGCGATTTCCTTGGCCTTGGTGCAGATACGTGCGATAGATCCGAAAGCCACGATAAGATAATCGGCGTCTTCCACATCGATTTCTTCCCAGCGGGTCTCGTTCTTTTCGATTTCGCGGTATCGGGCCTGGAGAACATGGTTGATTTCTTCCATGCGGGCAGACTCAAGTTCGAGCGAGGTCACCACATTGCGTTTGCGGGCTCCCTTGCGGCCGTCGGCGGCCCAGGGGCACTGCCGGCGGATTTCCTCCTCCGTGCGTCGGGGACGCTGCTCCGGGAGCACCACCTTCTCCATCATCTGACCGACGATGCCGTCGGCAAGAATCATGGCGGGGTTGGTGTATTTGAATGCCAGGTCGAAGCCGAGACCTACGAAGTCCACCATTTCCTGCACCGTAGAGGGTGCGAGCACGATGAGGTGATAGTCGCCGTGGCCGCCACCCTTTGTGGCCTGGAAATAGTCGGCCTGCGAGGGCTGGATTGTGCCAAGGCCCGGGCCACCGCGCATTACGTTGAGGATGAGAGCCGGCAGAGATGCGGCTGCTATATATGAGATACCCTCCTGCTTGAGGCTGACGCCCGGGGAGGATGATGAGGTCATCACGGCTTTGCCGGATGCAGCGCCGCCATAGACCATATTGATTGCTGCAACTTCCGATTCAGCCTGAAGCACTACCATGCCGGTTGTCTCCCATGGCATGAGTTCCTCGAGTGTCTCCAGCACTTCCGACTGGGGTGTGATGGGGTAGCCGAAGTAGCCGTCGCAGCCGTAGCGGATTGCAGCGTGGGCGATGGCCTCGTTACCCTTCATGAGTCTTACCTCTTCTTTCATATTCGGTGTAATGTTAATTCAAGGTTTTATTTAAGGATCTGTGTGCGTGGGGTCAGTCCACTTTCACGCGATATACTTCGATACAAGCGTCCGGGCATACAAGAGCGCAGGAACAGCAACCGATGCATGCATCTGGATTGGCCATGTAAGCATAGTGATAACCGCGGTCGTTGACCTCGTTAGCCTGAAGCGACAGAGTGTCTGTCGGACATGCCACCACACAGAGGTTACACCCCTTGCAACGCTCGACGTTGACTGTGACGGCACCTTTTATTTTTGCCATACTTGATTAATTTTTAAATACTTGGCAGTTTTAAGGATTGCTGCCATGTTTTCCATGATGTTACTTTCCACAAATATACACGTTTTGCGGCGTATAGAGGGAGTAAAAAAATATGTTATACAACAGAAACTACTGTTTTGCAGTAAGTTTTTCAGTCAGTATCTCCATCCCTTTCGTGGCCGGCGCCTTTATCACGGTGAGATTCGGCAGACCGTGTGTGGCGGCAGGATTGGGGTCTATATAGTAAATTGGAGTGCCCGGACGCACGCAATTGATGAGTCCTGCCGCCGGATAGACCACGAGCGATGTGCCGATCACAACGAATATATCGGCCCGGCGCACCAGGTCGACGGCTGCCTCGATCATCGGCACCGGTTCCTGAAAGAATACTATGTGGGGCCGCATCAGGTCGCCCCTGCGTCCGCGAGTCTGAGGTGTGGTGTCGAGGTGGGCGGCATCAAGGGGTTCGATGTAGTCGGGGTCGCTCACGGAGCGTATTTTCATCAGTTCGCCGTGCAGGTGCATCACGCGGCTTGAGCCGGCGCGTTCATGCAGGTCGTCGACGTTCTGGGTGATGACATACACATCATAGTCCTTCTCCAGAGCCGCCAGCGCACGATGGGCGGCATTTGGCTCAGCCTGAAGCAGGGCATGGCGGCGCTCGTTGTAGAATTTATGCACGAGTGCCGGGTCGCGGCGGAATCCATCGGCTGAGGCTACATCCATCACCGGATAATTCTCCCAGAGTCCGTCGGCATCGCGAAAGGTGCGAATGCCGCTTTCGGCCGAAATCCCAGCTCCGGTGGATACCACCAGTATTGGTTTTGACATAATAAGAGTCTCCTATAAATATGTTACGCCGGGCCGACTCTTGAAGTGGCTTGGCGAGGGTGTGTTTTTTTGAGATAAGAGGAGGGGAAAGTTGGAGCGGGGTGATACCGACGATTTTTTTTGAATTTTTTACATCGTTTTTTCTCCCGATTCCCAAATTTATAACTATTTTTGCAGATAATCATTATGCAAGAGTATTTTTTTTGGAACTTTGACGTTTAGAATGCTCCGGCATATGATAAATATGGATGAATATGGGAGAATATGCTCTTGTCGAATAGGGCATTTGCTTATCAATTCGAATCAAAATAAACAAATAATTCTAACGACATGAAAAAGTCTTTACTTACAATGATGCTTTGCGGCATCGCCGGCATGGCTTTCGCAGCCGGTACAGTTGAGAATCCTCTGTCGGTCGACGACCTGATTGAGGCCGGCACTCCCGCCGAGGCCACTGATGTGGTAGTGAAGGGTTATATCGTAGGTGTGGTAGATGGCACATCTTGGGAATCTGATGCCCGTTTCCAGGCTCCGTTCACCACTACCTCTAATCTGATTCTGGCATCTTCAAGCACAGAGACCGACATCGAGTACTGTCTCCCCGTGCAGCTTCCTTCAGGCGAGATCCGCACAGCGCTCAGCCCTTCCGGTCATCCGGAGAATCTGGGTCATCAGGTGATTCTCACCGCATCCAACACCAAGTATTTCGGTGTCAACGGCCTGAAGTCAGTATCCGCTTATGCGTGGGTGGGTGATGCTCCCGTGGCACCCGAAGTGCCCGAAGAGAAGCGCGGCACAATCTACAATCCCCTCAACGTGGCCGACTATCTCACCTATGGCGAAGATGGAGCTACCGTGGAGGACTGCTGGTTAGAGGGTGTGATTGTAGGTTATGTCGACGGCAAGTCAATTGATGGCGCGGTGTTCGGCGCTACGGCCCCCGAGGGTTCGGAAGTATCTGCCACCAACATTCTGATTGCCGGTTCGGCTGATGTGAAAGATGTGGCATCCTGCGTTGCCGTGCAGCTTCCCATAGGCGATGTGCGCTCGGCCCTCAATCTTAAGGACAATCCCGCCAACCTCGGCAGAACCGTTGCCATGCACGGTGTGCGCGAGAAGTACTTCGGCGTGACCGGTTTGAAAAGTGTCGATCGGTATTACTGGGAAGGTGAGAAACCCGTTGACCCCACTACCGATCCCAACGTTGCCTACTTTGGTCTGACAGTGCCCGGCACAGGATGCGAAGACTGGACTCTCAACGACGGCACACTCCCCGAAGGACTGACATACGTATGGTACTGGGCTGAGAAATATGGTCTTTGCGCGAGCGCATTCAAGGATGAAACATGTTTTACTACCGACGCATGGGCTATGTCACCCGTAATCGACCTCACAAACTTTGAAAACGTCGCACTCACATTCTCGCAGGCTGCCAATAAGTTTACAGGTGCCGTAGCCGACCAGGTTTCTGTAATGGTGCGCGAGGCAGAGGGCGAATGGACAAAGGTGGATGTTGAACTTCCCGCAGGCAACAGCTGGACATTTATCGACAGCGAGGCCGCTCTGGCCGACTGGTCAGGCAAGAAGATTCAGCTCGGTTTCCACTACACATCGACTGCGGCGTCAGCCGGCACATGGGAGATCAAGAATCTTAAGGTGAAGGGCACTAATATATCCGGTGTCGAAGAAGTTGTATTCGGCGAGTCTGAGGTACGTGTGGAGGGCAGCAGCATCGTGGCTTCCGCAGGGTCACGTGTATTCAGCCTCAACGGCTCAGCCGTTGGTACTGAGAATCTTGCAGCCGGTGTGTACGTAGTGGTTACACCCTCGAAGGCTGTCAAGGTGATGGTGCGCTGATCTGATGCGCGCAACAGTCGCTGATGCCCCGGTGGCATAAGGCGGCGGCTGTTTATCAAAAAGTAGAAAATAATAAAAAGGTAAAGCGGCGCTTCATCTCGAAGCGCCGCTTTTTTGGGTGGCTCCTTAAGCGGGATGACGGCATTCCACTTCCGCCATCTGGTCCGCCGGATGACTAATAGACCGTCTGTTTCTCTCTACACTTGACTCAAAGGAGTCACCCGATCAGTGTGTGTGTACCAATATTCAACCAAACAAACATCTTCTAATGGCGGTCTTCCTCCTCCGCCACTGGATGATGGCTGCATTCTGTTCGCACAGTTTTAAGGAAGCCAACTATCCTAATGATTCAATGATGTGAGATATTGAAGCATCAGGAGTGTTTTTGTTTCTGTGGCGTAAAGTTGCAAAATTTTCATCATAATACCAAATATTTGTTCAAAAAAATCTAAATTTTCGAAAAATACTTCCTTGTTGGGGCTAAAATATGTTGTTTAACATATTTTTAATTCGAAAAAACAAGTGTTCAAATTTAATTTATAC
>DKWX01000051.1:0-13039 GCA_002491945.1 Porphyromonadaceae bacterium UBA7141 | reverse complement strand
TGAAGGAGAATATAAACATATTCGGCTGAACGACAAGCCGGAAACGGCTAAAAAGAAGCGCTTCCGGATTAGACCGCTTCCAACAAAAAATGTGAAAGCAGGGGTCGCAGATTTTGTTGGAAGCGGTCTTGTATATGTATCTTTCATTTACTGTCGGATTTCCGTACAATTGCTATCGGTTGAATTTGAACGCCTACTTAAGTGTCATGTGTATACAGGAAGCAGTGTCCGGTGACGGCATAGGGCACAGATAGTGGGCGTCTGTAGCGGCAGGATTGGGGTCCGGGCAAAAAAAAAAGACCGGCTCCGGACAGTCGGTGCTGTCAGGAGCCGGAATTATAAGATTGATTGGAAAATCGCGGGATTAGCCGTTCACTTTCTTCATGTAAGAGATGAGATCGAGCACCTTGTTAGAGTAGCCGATTTCGTTGTCATACCAAGAGATTACCTTCACGAAGTTGTCGGTCAAGTATACACCGGCGGTAGCGTCGAAGATAGAAGTGAGGGGGCATCCGAGGAAATCAGAGCTTACCACAGCGTCCTCAGTATATCCGAGCACACCCTTGAGCTCACCTTCTGCAGCAGCCTTCATTGCAGCGCAGATAGCCTCTTTGGTAGCGGGCTTCTCGAGGTTGCAGGTCAGGTCGACAACAGAAACGTCAAGAGTGGGGACACGCATAGAGATACCTGTCAGTTTGCCGTTAAGCTCGGGGATAACCTTGCCCACAGCCTTGGCTGCACCTGTAGAAGAGGGGATGATGTTGCCGGAAGCAGCACGGCCACCGCGCCAGTCCTTCATAGAGGGACCATCGACAGTCTTCTGAGTTGCAGTAGTAGAGTGTACGGTAGTCATCAGACCCTCCTTGATGCCGAAGTTCTCGTGGAGCACCTTGGCGATGGGGGCAAGACAGTTGGTGGTGCAAGATGCGTTTGACACAATCTGAGTGCCGGGAACGTATGAAGTCTGGTTTACGCCTACTACGAACATGGGGGTGTCGTCCTTAGAGGGAGCAGACATTACCACATACTTGGCGCCAGCCTCGATGTGAGCCTGAGCTTTCTCCTTAGTGAGGAAGAGACCGGTAGATTCAACTACGTATTCAGCGCCTACCTCGCCCCATGCGATTTCCTTGGGGTCGCGGCATGCAGTCACGCGGATAGCCTTGCCGTTGACAATCAGAAGGCTCTTCTCCAGATCGTAGTCTACAGTGCCGTCGAAGCGACCGTGCATTGTGTCGTACTTCAGCATGTAGGCCATGTAGTCAACGGGAAGAAGGTCGTTGATGGCTACTACCTCGAGATCCTCTCTTTTTGTAGAGGCGCGGAACACGAAACGTCCGATACGGCCAAAGCCGTTAATACCGATTTTTGTCATTGTTACTATTACTTAATTTGGGTTCTATTTAAGTTTTTTATTGGTTGCGTAAAATTTTGTTTGCTTTTTTTGTTATAAAAGCAGCTGGAGCCGCGAAGATGATTCATATCATTACCTGTAGAGGATGACACTGTCATCCCGCCGACTCGGAACGAGTCTTGTTTCCAACCGCAAAATTAGCAAAAAAATTTCTAATTTTGCTTGCAACAGGAGCTAAAGTTTCATCGCAACCCCCTTTTAAACGCATTTTATGTGCCGTAAGGGTATCCGGCATTGTGCGACTCTACTTCCTGACCTCCTGCCGGCAGTGAGGATGGCAGCAGGGTTCGTACTAATATAACCCTTTGAAACCCCAAATCTATCGTATATGAGTAAATTTTTAAATGATTTTAAAGAATTTGCCCTGAAGGGCAATGTGATTGATATGGCAGTCGGCGTTATCGTGGGCGGTGCGTTCGGCAAAATCGTCAGTTCGCTGGTCAATGATATCCTGATGCCGGTAATCTCGCTTTTCACCGGAGGCGACGGATATAAGAATCTGAAGTATGTCATCACTCCGGGTTCGCCGGCGGCCGACGGGGTGGCTGCTGTCGAGGAGGTGGCCGTCAACTATGGTCTGTTCATACAGAACATTGTGGACTTCATCATCATAGCGTTCTCTATTTTTGTGGCGCTGCGTGTGGCCATGAAGCTGAAGAAGAAGGAGGCTGAACCCGCTCCCGCCCCGGCTGCTCCCCCTACCAGGGAGGAAGTGCTGCTCACCGAAATCCGCGACCTGCTTGCCCGGCGGGATGATGTGGCGAAGAAGAAGTGATCTGCCGCGATTTCCGCAAAAAAAGGGATGCGCCCGCCATTGCCTGGCGGCGCATCCCTTTTTTGCGGAGTATGTCGTCGGTTGCGGAGTAGTCTGTCAGACGTTGAAGCGGAAGTGCATAATGTCGCCGTCCTGCACCACATATTCCTTCCCTTCCACGGCCATTTTCCCGGCCTCCTTGACGGCTGTCTCGGAGCCGAGGGTCACGAAGTCGTCGTATTTGATTACTTCGGCACGTATGAATCCCTTCTCGAAGTCTGTGTGGATAATGCCGGCGGCCTGCGGAGCCTTTGTGCCGCGTATGAATGTCCAGGCGCGCACTTCATCGGGTCCGGCGGTGAAATAAGTCTGTAGGTCGAGCAGACGGTAGGCGGCGCGTATAAGACGGCTTACGCCCGACTCCTGCAGTCCGATTTCGTTGAGGAATTCCTGACGCTCCTCCCACGTATCGAGTTCGGCGATTTCACTTTCAGTCTTGGCGGCCACAACCATCAGGTCGGAGTCCTGTCCGGCGATTGCCTCCCGCACGCGCTCCACGTATTCATTGCCGGTGGCGGCTGAGGCATCGTCGACGTTGCAGACGTAGAGCACCGGCTTGTTAGTGAGCAGGAATAGTTCGCGAGCGAATTTATCTTCATCCTTCGTCTCGAAGCTTACGCTTCTGGCGGGGCGTCCCTGTTCGAGGGCCTCTTTATATGCTTTAAGCACCTCTACCTGCATCTTGGCTGTCTTGTCGCCTCCGGTCTTGGCCTGTTTTTCGGTTTTGGCCAGACGGTTGTCGATTGTCTCGAGGTCTTTGAGCTGGAGTTCGTAGTTGATTATCTCCATATCGCGCACGGGGTCGACAGTGGTGTCGACGTGGGTGATGTTGTCGTCATCGAAGCAGCGCAGCACGTGCAGCACGGCATCCGTCTCGCGTATGTTGGCGAGGAATTTATTGCCGAGTCCCTCACCCTTAGAGGCACCCTTCACGAGTCCGGCGATATCCACGATTTCCACAGTGGCGGGCACAGTGGAACGGGGCTGGCACATCTCTACGAGGCGTGTCAGGCGGTCGTCGGGCACTGTGATCACACCCACATTAGGCTCGATGGTGCAGAAGGGGAAGTTGGCAGACTGTGCCTTTGCGTTGCTAAGGCAGTTGAAAAGAGTGGATTTGCCCACATTGGGCAGTCCCACGATACCACATTTAAGTGACATTTCGGTTTGGTCGTATTGCTTTATCAGGCATCTTTACGTGTGTGGGGGGGCCATGCAATGGTGCGCACACTCCTCGTAAAGATGCCTTGGGTTATAGTTCTGGTTATTTTCCGTTTGCCGCGTTTTTGGCGGCCGGAGTCTCTTCCCATCTGTAGAGGCGGTCGGAGAGCCGTATCTTTTCAGGCACGGGCATAGAGAAGAGCTGACCTTTGGTCACCTTCTCCACCGGGTCGACATCGAGGCGCAGTTGCTCAACCTTGAATATCAGGGCGCCGGTGGTAGGACCGGTGAGCACCACCTCGTCGCCCACATTCAGTTCGCCGGCTTCGAGTCGGAACTCCCCCACCCCGAGTCGAGGGAAATATCTGGTGGCCTTGCCTATGTAATGCTTCACCCGAGTGGCAGAGGACCCGTATTTAGCGCTCCATTCCCCCAGTCTCTGCCCCATGTAGTAACCGTCCCAGAATCCGCGGTTGAAGATTCGTGCCAGCCGTTCGTCCCATGCGGCCACCTTATCATCTGAGTAAGAACCGTCGCATATGGCCTTTAGAGCCTCTGAATAGCAGCCGACAGTCTCCAGCACATATTCCGGGCCGCGTGCGCGCCCCTCAATCTTGAATACCCTCACTCCGGCCTTTACCATGCGGTCGAGGAAGTGGATTGTCTTCAGGTCTTTGGGCGACATGATATACTGATTTTCCACATCGAGCTGAGCACCGGTCTCCTTATCGGTCACGGTGTAGGACCGGCGGCATATCTGATTGCATGCTCCACGGTTGGCCGAGGAGTTCATCTCATGCAGACTCATGTAGCATTTTCCGCTCACAGCCATGCATAGCGCGCCGTGGCAGAACATTTCGAGTCTCACCGGCATTCCGTCAGGACCGCATATATTCTCCTCGCGAATGGCGCGTGATATTTCAGCCACCTGGTCCATCGATAGTTCGCGGGCGAGCACCATCACGTCGGCGAATTGGGCATAGAATCTCACAGCCTCGATATTGCTGATATTGACCTGAGTCGAGATATGCACCGGCTGCCCCACGGCATTGGCGTAGGCGATGACGGCTATATCGGAGGCGATGATTGCCGATATTCCGGCCTGTCTGGCTGCATCGACAATGGAGCGCATACGCTCCATATCGGAATCGTAGATAATGGTATTTACAGTGAGATATGTCTTCACGCCGGCGGCATTGCATGTGGCGGCAATCTCGCGCAGGTCGTCGAGAGTGAAATTGGAACTTGAGCGCGAGCGCATGTTGAGTCCTTCGATGCCGAAGTAGATGGCATCCGCGCCGGCGGCCAGAGCGGCTGCCAGCGACTCCCGGCTCCCCACGGGAGCCATTATTTCAAAATCCTTGCGTTGTAGTGTCATTGTTAACTCATTTGGTGGCCAGATAGATGCAGACTGCCCCGGGGAAAACCGATTTCCAGGAGCATCCGGAGAATCCGGCCTGAAGCATGATTCGGCTCATGGCCTCCCTCTGAGGGGCAGCCTCGATGCTTTCATGGAGATATGAATAGGCGCGCGGGTCGCCGCTCATCAGGCGTCCGGCCACCGGGATGAAGCCGCGTGTGTAGGCTTTATACAAGAGGCGCGACAGAGGGGCAGTGGGTTCGGAAAGCTCCACCACGCATATCACGCCGCCTGGGCGCAGCACCCGTAGCATCTCACGGTATCCGCGTGCCATATCCTCGAAATTGCGCACTCCGTAGGCCACGGTGACAAGATCGAAACTGTCAGAGGGCAGCGGCATCTCCATGCAGTCGCCCTGAATGAAGCTGATGAGCTTCTCTTCGGGATAGTCTGCGAGTTTGCGCCGCGCGATGTCGAGCATTCCGGCCGAGAGGTCGATTCCGGTCAGTGCGGAGCCGGGCCAGCGTCGGCGCATTGCAAACACCACATCGCCAGTGCCGGTAGCCACATCGAGCACACTCTCCGGCGTCTTTCCCAGCCTGCGGCAGGCCAGCCGCAGGGCCAGATTTCGCCAGTGGGTGTGCATCCCGAGGCTCATGCAGGCATTCATGATGTCGTAGGCGGGTGCGATCGAGTCAAACATCTGCTCGACCTGTTCCCCCTTCCCTCCTGAGGCATCATATGGCATGATGCGCTCGGCTCCCTGTCGGTCTTCTGGTTCCTTCATCGGATAATGGTCAGACTTATCGATTATTGCTCAGCTTTGGCCAGTTCTGTTTCTGCGGGGCGCTCCACGAGATATTTCACATAAGAGCGGCGTCGCTTGTTGAGGGTCGGATTGAAGGCCTCCCACTGGTTCTGCACTTTGGCATTTCCTTCCATTTCAGGATTTGATTCGGCCCATTTGAACCCTTTCTTGATATACTGCGGAATGAGGTCGACGAAGAGCAGAGCGTTGACTCCCTTTGCCTGATAGTCGGGGCGCACGGCCACGAGCAGAAGGTCGACCCGGTCGTTCTTCCCTTTCAGCCCTTTCAGCAGATGCCACCATCCCGTCGGGAAGAAGCGTCCGCGCGATTTCTGGAGCGCGCGGCTCATGGAGGGCATTGAGATTCCGATTCCCACAATCGTGCCCTCGGCATCGGTGATGATTGTCACCAGGTCGAGGTCGAGCAGATTCAGATAGTCGTCGATATACTTGTCGATCTGTCGGTCTGTGAGGCGTGAGAACTGATAGAGGTCCTTGTAGGCGTCGTTGATGAGATGGAAGAGGGCTTTGCCGTAATCCTCCTTGATTTTGCGGCGGGATTTATACTTCACCACCTTCAGCCCGAATTTCTTCTTTACGATTTCGGCTATGCGGAGATGTTTCTCGGGTATGCCGTCGGGGATGGCTATGAGATATTCCACCCAGTCAGACTCCTTGACATAACCGTGATGCTCGAAGTGTGCCGGGTAATAGGGATAGTTGTAGATTGTGGCCATCGTAGACAGCTGGTCGAATCCTTCGATCAGGCATCCTTCCTTGTCGAGATCAGTGAATGACAGGGGGCCGATCACCTTCTCCATCCCTTTCTCCAGGGCCCATTGCTCCACGCGAGCCAGCAGCGCTCCCGACACCTCCTTGTCGTCGATGAAGTCTACAAATCCGAATCGTGCGGTCTTTTCACCTGACGACTCGTTGACCTGACGGTTGATAATTGCTGCAATACGTCCCACGGGTATGCCATCGCGGTATGCCATGAAATAGTCGGCCTCACAGAAGTCGAAGGCCGGATTCTTTTCCGGGTTGAGCGTTTCGAGGTCGTCTACCACGAGCGGGGGCACGAAGTAGGGATTGTCCTTGTAAAGGTCAATGTGGAAATGAGTGAATTCCTTGAGTTGTCGGCGTGTCGGAGAGATTTGTCTGATTTCTATCATCGGTCCTGTAGAGTTATTTTTGTCCGGTGGCCGCCGCTGCGGCCGCCGGGAGGATTGGGGCGTCATGCTGCGGCGCGTATGTGGCCGCAGCCGGCAACCAATGCTTCCCGCTGGCGTAAATATGGGGGATACAATGGGCGGAAAGACATGGGGCTATAAGTCGAGCAGAAGCCATACCAGCAGCAATATGATGGCTATAAGAGCTGCCAGCACCACGTAGATGACGGTGGTGGAGCGGCGCTGCATGTCGAGCTGCAGATCCATGAATGTGCGGTATGGATGCGCCTTGTCAGTGGCCTTGTCGGCTATGCGTCGCAGACGCGGCAGTGATTCGGGGAGATTGTCGAGCACTTCGGCCAGCACCCTGCCATAGCTTTCGATGTCAGCAGCCGTGTCTTGTTCGGAGAGTGAGGCTGTCTGGTCATAGCCTACGTTGATAAGCTTCAGGTTTTCATTATATTCGGTGAAGATTATCGACTCAGGAGTGATGGGATGATGCACGATATGATTTTCCTGAATATAGTCCAGAGCATCGAGCAACTGAGTCTTGAGCCGCTGCACGATTTTGGGAGTGAGCCTCTTCTCATCGATAAGGCGGCGCAGCGAATAGCCGTAGACATCGTCGGTGATTATGGCCTTGCCGATGCCGGGCACTTCCTCGAAGTCATTGACCATCACGATATTCGGGTGTGCCAGATTATAGCGTGTGTCGAATTCCTTCTCAAGCATCTGCCTGTATTTTTCCTGGTCGGCATATTTCTGCTTGAGGGCCTTGAGCATCACCCATTTGCCATGTTTTCGCACGGTGTAGACATCGTAGAACTCCTCTTCCCATTCAGGGAGCAGCGTCAGGTCGCTCCACTTTCCGGATGGGTCGTCGATCGGGATTTTCTTCTCCTCTTTGCTGAGGTAGCCGGGATACTCGTTTGGGCTCATATTGCTTTGGATTTACAGTCGTCGCACCGGAGGCGTCATATTCCGGCATTGCGTATGCATGACGCGGCGACAATGGGTTAAGGAAATGAGAGGTTAATGGGGGGGATAGAAGATGTCCGGCACCGTGGCGGAGAGGTCGGGCGATCGTGGTGGGGTATGGGATTTGACCCCTTCGCCACGGCGCCGGGCATGTATGGTGGGTGAATCAGTCGATTATATCGAATCCGGTGTATTTGCGCAGGCATTCAGGCACTATGATACCCTTCGGAGTCTGATTGTTCTCCAGCAGTGCGGCCATGATGCGGGGCAGAGCCAGAGCCGAGCCGTTGAGCGTATGGCAGAGGTGAATCTTCTTGTCAGAGTCACGATAGCGGCATTTCAGTCGGTTGGCCTGATAGGTCTCGAAGTTTGACACCGACGACACCTCGAGCCAACGCTTCTGCGCTGCACTCCACACTTCGAAGTCAAAAGTTATGGCGGAAGTGAACGACATGTCGCCGCCGCACAGGCGGAGTATGTGCCAGGGGAGTCCGAGCTTTTCGAGCAGCCGCTGCACGTGGTCTTTCATCTCTTCGAGAGCCGCATAAGAATTCTCGGGCTTCTCGATCCGCACAATCTCCACTTTATCGAACTGATGCAGGCGGTTGAGTCCGCGCACATCCTTGCCATAGCTTCCGGCCTCGCGCCGCCAGCAGGGGGAATATGCGCAGTTGCGCTTGGGCAGTTCGGCCTCGGGGATGATCACGTCGCGGTAGATATTGGTCACCGGCACCTCGGCTGTCGGGATGAGGTATAGGTCGTCGAGCGTCACATGGTACATCTGCCCCTCCTTGTCGGGGAGCTGCCCCGTGCCGTAGCCCGAAGCGGCATTCACCACAAACGGAGGCTCTACCTCAGTGTATCCGGCCTCGGAAGCCGAATCGAGGAAGAACTGTATCAGAGCCCGCTGCATCCGGGCACCCCTGCCGATGTAGAATGGGAATCCGGCACCTGTCACCTTCACACCGAGTTCGAAATCGATGAGATTGTATTTCTTTGCCAGTTCCCAGTGCGGGAGTGCGTCATCGGGGAGGTCGGGCATCGGGCCGCCGGTTTTTTCCACCACATTGTCGTCGGCGGTCAGTCCGAGAGGCACGGCGTCGCAGGGTATGTTGGGCACGGCGAGCAGCAGTTCGGTCTGCTTCTGCTGGCATTCTGCCAGGCGGTCCTGCAGCCCCTTGGTGCCCCCTTTGATTGCGGCCACCTCAGTCTTTGCCTTCTCGGCCTCCTCCTTTTCACCCTTTTTCATATGTATGGCGATTGAGGCGGCGAGCTGTTTGAGCCGGTTGGCGTCAGAGTCGCACTTTGTCTGGAGGCGGCGGCGCTCGGCGTCGATTTCAAGAATCTCTGTGATGACCGGACGCGCGTCGAACCCCTTGACAGCAAGGCGCTCTATCACGAATTCCGGATTGTCTTTTATCACTTGAAGCGTAAGCATGGGATATAGCTGTGTGTGTATCGGTTAAAGTGAGAGATATGGAGAGATATATCCGGGCAGAGAGGAGTTGTTTGATTCCGGAGAGATATATAGACTACTTATGATTATTTATCAGAAGGATGTCAGAGATTGTTGAGAATCTCCCTTACAGCGGCATTTATGGCCTTACCCTCGGCTCGTCCGGCCAGACGCCTGGAAGCCACCCCCATCACCTTCCCCATATGTGCCGGGCCTGTGGCTCCGGTCTCGGCGATGATTTCGCGCAGCTCCTTGTCGAGTTCCTCGGCAGAGAGCTGCTTAGGGAGATATTCTTCGATTACGGCAGCCTCGGCCAGTTCGTTGGCAGCCAGTTCGGGGCGTCCGTTGGATGTATAAACCTCGGCGCTCTCCTTGCGCTGTTTCACCATCTTCACTATTATTTTGAGGGCTGTTTCGTCGGAAAGCTCGCCATTGGCGCCTTTTGCGGTCTTGGCCTCCAGAAATTCTTTCTTGATGCCGCGGATTGCCTCAAGGCGCACTTTATCGCGGGCCAACATGGCCTTGCGGATGTCATCGCTGACCTGATCAAAAAGATTTGTTGCCATTGAATTTATATGTTATTATCAATATTATCGGTTCTAATTTGCTGAATGCCAAGTGTATGTATGCGTTGAGGCTGCTGCATGGGCATAGTCGCGCCGCGCGTGCGCACACACGATTCAGAATGCAAAAATAACGTAAATTTGTGAGTAAGACAAATTTATCGTATATTTGGAGTAAATTTCTTTTTCGAAAATCTAATCATCATGTTCAAAATCACAAGCAAGCGAGAGCTTGCACCCCGTATCACCGAGATGCGAGTCCATGCCCCGAGGGTGGCGTCATCTGCCAGGCCCGGCCAGTTCGTCATAGTGCGGGTTGATGATGAGGGAGAGCGTATCCCGCTGACTATATGCGATTATGATGCAGCGCAGGGCTGGGTGACGATTGTCACCCAGACGGTCGGTGTCTCCTCCGCCAAAATCAATTCCCTTGAAGTGGGCGATTCATTCATTGACTTTGCCGGTCCGCTTGGCCGCCCCTCCGATCTGCTTGACCTTCCGGAAGAAGAGCTGAAGCGCACCAGAGTGCTCTTCGTGGCCGGAGGCGTGGGCACAGCCCCCGTATATCCGCAGGCCAAATGGCTCTCCGAGCATGGAGTGCGCCCCGACGTCATAATAGGGGCGCGCACGAAAGATCTTTTCACATATGTCGAAGAGATGAGCCGTGTGGCCGACGTGTATCTGGCCACCGACGACGGCTCTGCCGGGTTCCACGGCCTTGTCACGGCCCTTATCGAAGATCTCATAGAGCGACGCGGCCATTGCTACGACCGTTGTGTGGTGATCGGGCCGATGATTATGATGAAGTATGCAGCGCAGACCACCCGCCGGCTGAAACTCCCTACCGTAGTGTCGCTCAACGCACTGATGGTCGACGGCACCGGGATGTGCGGCGCCTGCCGCGTGAGTGTGGGGGGACAGACACGCTTCACCTGTGTCGACGGCCCCGAATTCGATGCCCATCAGGTTGACTTCGACGAGGCGATGCGCCGTCAGAACATGTATCGGGGCAATCCCAAGACCGATCTCTCCCGTCATCACTGCGAGTGCGGGGTGCATTAAGTGTCACAATTGAAAACTACAGGCTCTTAAATGACGTATTGTGAAAGAGCCACTTAAGCCTTATAATCAAAGTATGGCAAAACAAATGACTCCGCGCACCCCGGTGCGCGAGCAGGATCCGCAGGAGCGGGCCCGCAATTTCAAGGAGGTATGTCTGGGCTATGATGCCGAGGAGGCGCGACGCGAGGCCGGACGCTGTCTGAACTGCAAGGTGCCGCGCTGCCAGAGCCAGTGTCCGGTGCATATTGATATTCCCGGTTTTATATCGGCGCTTGCCGCCGGCGACACGGCCGGAGCGGCCGATGTGATTTCGCGCGACAGCAGCCTGCCTTCAGTCTGCGGCCGCGTGTGCCCGCAGGAGAGCCAGTGTGAGGGCGCCTGTGTGCTGGGCGTGAAGTTCGAGCCTGTGGCCATAGGCAAACTTGAGCGCTACGTAGGAGACTGGGCCATAGCTCACGCCTCCCGGCGCCATGTGGAGTGCGCTCCGCGCAACGGCCGCCGTGTGGCCGTGGTAGGGTCAGGTCCGGCCGGTCTGGCCTGCGCCTCCGACCTGGCACGTCTCGGCTATGAAGTGAAGATCTTCGAGGCGCTTCATAAGGTAGGGGGAGTGCTTGTCTACGGCATCCCCGAGTTCCGTCTCCCCAAGGAGGATATCGTGGCCCGTGAGGTAGAGAATGTGCGCCGTCTCGGAGTGGAAATAGAGACAGATGTGGTCGTAGGGCGCACCATGACTGTCGACGACCTTCTTGACCGCGAGGGATTCGATGCCGTGTTTGTCGGTTCTGGAGCCGGTCTGCCCCGCTTCATGGGTATCGAGGGGGAGAATCTGAATGGCGTCTTCTCTGCCAATGAGTTCCTGACCCGCGCCAACCTGATGCATGCCTATCAGGAGGAGAGCGATACCCCGATTTTTGCCGGACACCGTGCGGTAATCGTAGGTGGCGGCAATGTGGCGATGGATGCTGTGCGCACAGCCAAGCGCCTTGGTGCGGATGCGGTGATAGTCTACCGTCGGTCGGAGGCGGAGCTTCCGGCGCGTGTAGAAGAGGTGCATCATGCCAGGGAGGAGGGTATAGTGTTCCGTATGCTTACCAATCCGGTGCGTGTGCTCGGCGATGAGAATGGCTGGGTGCGCGGTCTGGAATGCGTGGAGATGGAACTCGGTGAGCCCGATGCCTCCGGACGCCGCTCGCCGGTTGTAAAGGAGGGAAGCATTTTCGAGATAGAGTGCGATGTGGTGATTATGGCGCTCGGCACGAGCCCCAACCCTCTGATCAAAAGCACCACCGCCGGACTTGAGACCAACCGCCGCGGCTGCATCGTGGCCGATGAGGATGGACGCACAAGCCGTCCGGGCGTATTTGCCGGTGGCGATGCCGTCACCGGTGCGGCCACTGTAATCCTGGCGATGGGAGCCGGGCGCAAGGCGGCCCGCGCAATCCACGACTATCTCACCTCTGCCCCCGCAGAGAATTGATAACCGCCGAATGCGGAAAGACGGGAGAAACCGCAGACTGTCAGAGGTCTGTCGTTTTCTCCCGTTCTTACGTCATATGGAGTCCCCGGCGGCGGGGGGGCCCTGATGTCGAGGTGTCAGAGTTTATGGAGCACGCCGTTCTCTTCTGTATTGATATTGATACGCGGAGGTTCACTGCTCTTGTGGTTCTTGCCGAAGAAGACGTTCCATTCAAACGTCAGACTCACGAGATTGGCGCGGTCGCGTACGAAATACTCCGTATTAAGTTGCACCGGGGATTCGGCCACAGTGCGCTGCGATTCCTTCCACCCCTTCCCGAAGGGGCATCCTATGTCAATGCCGAGCGATAGTGATTCCTTCGGACGATAGCTGAATCCCACATTCCATGACTGTGTACGCGGCATTATGAGCTGTCCTATGGCAATTCTGCCGGGATACTGGTATGAGGCGTATACGGTCCATTTCTCAAGATTGAGCGAAGTCGAGGGCATTAACTGAACCCGGTAACCTGTCCAGTCGTATGTCGGACTTGCCCCTTTGATAGATCCGCCGATGATGCGGGCGTCGATGGTCCATATTGTGGAGCCGAGAGGTTTTACGGTAAACTGGAGGGTCCCCGTCAGCTCGTGGTATTTAAGAGGGTGAGTGTGAGCTGTAACGGCAGGTGGCACTGTAGTGCCGGCTGCAACAAAGAGTGAGGCCGGGAGACTGCGTAGCAGCTCCCGACCTCGGGGGATAGGATGGATTTGGGGAAGTAGCCCATAGCAGAGTCGAACT
>DKWX01000042.1:10190-127244 GCA_002491945.1 Porphyromonadaceae bacterium UBA7141 | reverse complement strand
CCATTAACTGAATATCCCTACGTAAATATATAGAAAAAAGAGTTATTATGCGGTAATATGTAAATATCACCGGAATAATCTTAAAGCGTATTAATTGGTATCCTAAAATCCAGAGAAGACCGTTAAAGTCAGAGTGGTGGCATGAAGACAGAGTATGCCTCATCAACGACAAGACCTATACAACAGTAATAAAATGAGAAAACTATTGCTCACTCTGCTGGCAGTGATATTCTGCATAGCGGTGTCGGAGGCTTCGATCTTCGACAAGTATACATTCAAGAGTGAAAATCTGCCGGAAGAGGCCCGGGCCATGCTTGACGAACATTTTCCGAAAGGGAAAGTGGCACTGATAAAAATCGACAGGCATCTGTTGAAAAAGACTGACTATGATGTGAAACTGACCAATGGCACTAAAATTGAGTTCAGTAATAAAGGGAAGTGGACTTCAGTGAATTGCGGCAAGCGCGAGGTGCCTGAAGCATTGGTGCCCTCCGCCGTGCGCAGGTATGTATCAAAAAATTTTGCCGGACTCAACGTTACAGGTATCACCAAACGCAATATCGGCTACGATGTGATACTTTCCGACGGGACCGGACACCGTTTCAATATGCTTGGTCAGTACAAAGGGCTTACCTACGCCACCTCCGAAGAAGAGGAAGAGACATCCGAAGATTGAGCACCGCAGACGGGTAGCATCGGCTCCATGATAGTACGCTCCTCCCCGCATTGACAATTTATGTCGGATTCCGACCCAGAGGCCGTGCGCCCGACTGCCGTTGCAGGCAGTCGGCGCACGGCCTCTCGACATCAGCGTCATGTCAGCGACGGCGGCATCAGATATCCGCCATACATCTCATGAAAATGTGGAGCGGAGTGGATGTGGGAAACATCCTCAGCGGGTCGCTCTCAGAAGTTGGAAGATATAAAAAGCAGAAAGCGGGACGAGAAAAAACGATGTGTTATGGAAAAAATGTCATATAAAAGATGATTGATTGGGGAAAAAGCACTAAATTTGTGGCCTAATACATTGGCCTTCCCGAAAGGAGGGACGCATAGATGCGTCCTTACCCATAGGGAGAGAACAAATTAAGCCAGCAAACGATGAAACTCTTACAACAGAAATTAGCGCGTTACGACGCTCCGCAGCGAGCCAAAGCCGCAGGCATCTACCCATATTTCCGCCCCATCTCAAGCGAACAGAACACAGAGGTGGTGATGGACGGGAAGAAAGTGCTCATGTTCGGATCTAACAGCTACATGGGCCTTACCAATCATCCGAAAGTGATAGAAGCGGCTGTAGAAGCTACCCGCAAATACGGTACTGGTATGGCCGGTTCACCGTTCCTGAACGGCACGATAGACCTACACCGCAACTTTGAGCATCGCATAGCCGAATATATAGGCAAAGAGGATGCAATGCTATATAGCACAGGATTCGGCGTGAATCTTGGTGTGGTGAGCACCCTGACCGGACGAGAGGACTATATCATACTCGATGAGCAAGATCATGCCTCGATCATAGAGGGTCGCCGCCTGTCGTTCTCCAATTATCTTAAATACAAGCACAACGATATGGCCTCGCTTGAGGCGCAGCTTCGTAAGTGTGACCCTGACAAGGTCAAGCTCGTGGTGAGCGACTCCGTATTCTCGATGGAGGGTGATGTGGCCGACATAAAAGAGATGGTGCGCCTGAAAAAAGAATACAACGCCACACTGATGATCGACGAGGCCCACGGCATCGGCGTATTCGGCGAGGGGGGTCGCGGAGTGGTGAGTCATTACGGTCTGACCGATGATGTAGACTTGATTATGGGCACTTTCTCCAAGTCGTTTGCCTCACTTGGCGGCTTTATCGCCACCGACAAGGAGATTACCAACTATCTTCGCCATCACTCGCGCTCCTACATCTTCACCGCCTCAATCACTCCGGCGGCGACTGCTGCGGCGAATGCGGCTCTCGACATCATGCTTGCCGAGCCGGAGCGCCAGACGCATCTATGGGACATCACCAACTATGCTCTTGACAACTTCCGCGCCATGGGACTTGAAATCGGCCATACCTCCACGCCGATAATACCGCTCTTCATCCGCGATGACTATAAGACATTCCAGGTGACCCACGACCTTCTTGAAGAGGGAGTATTCGTCAATCCGGTGGTATCACCGGCCGTGGCGCCCCACGACACCCTGATACGCTATTCTCTGATGGCCACCCACACCAAAGAGCAGGTGACACGCTCGCTGGAGGCTATAGAAAAGGTGTTCCGCAAGAACGGACTCATCAAATAATCCTATCTTAAAAGCCTATCTGCGGCAATCACAGACTATTCTACACTACGGGAGGCGCCCCTCGTCGCAAGAGGTGAGTCGTCTTCCGCAGTCGTGATATGTCCGCAACACATGACAGACGACACACATATCGATATACACCAATGGTATATAAGTTCAAACTTGTAAGTGATGAAGTGAGCAACTTTGCTCGCGAAATAGAGATTGATTCAGAATCCAGCTTCCTGCAGCTCCGCAATGTGATCCTTGACTCAGTAGGCTACACTAAAGATGAACTCGATTCCTTTTTCATCTGCGATGACGATTGGAGCCGCAACGAAGAAATCACACTGGAAGATATGGGATCTTCATCGGATCAGGACGTATGGCTTATGGACGACACTCCACTCAGCGAGTTCCTTGAAGACGAGGGGCAGAAACTGATGTTCGTGTTCGACTACTTTACGGAGCGTAGTTTCTTCATGGAACTTAAGGAGATAGTGCCGGGCCGCACTCTTCTTGACCCGATATGCACACTTAAGCGTGGGAAGGCTCCAGCCCAGCAGAGCGAGTCGGCCGAAGACATTCCTCCGGTAACGACTGTGGTGAAAGATGATCTTGACGTTGAATTCTATGGCGCCGACCAGTTTGATGATGATGAAATCGCCAGTCTAAGCGACGATATAGATTTCGAATAATATTGCTGCCGCCCCCTCCCCGGAGACGGGGCGCCACCGCGCCACCAGGCATCACAATCACGTCAACGGGCGTGTGCCGGTTTTGAATGCGGCACACGCCCGTTGGCGCGTATCGATGGCGGAAAAGATGCTGATATCTGGCTGCATAAATAAATTGATAAAAAAACGCATAAAGATGTGAACTATCCGCCACCCCAACTGTTTTAAAGATGAGTCGATGAGGATACCTGATGATAATAGAGTCATTTAACCCCCCACCGGCGGGAAGTCTATGATAACCGACGCTGTCATTCAGGAAATATACAAGAAGAACCGTAAACCACCGAAAGACTTAAATGATTTGAATCTTCCGGAGGCTCTTTATATTTTGCGGCAACATCATGACATGACCGTAGATTCAGAAGATCTGACAAAAGCGGAAGTCGTGCTCAACGATATGGAGGAGTATAGCCCGTTCCGTCGCTTCCTTGTGCGTAGTCTTCATGCCATACTGCATTTCGACCGGCAGGTGGCATTTGTGTTCCGTTCCCACATACTGTTCCTAAATAAGAACAACAGTGAGCTGCGCGTGCACTTCCGGACTGAAGAGGATGAAGAAGATGATGACGACGACGACCGCAACTGGCTGGCCCGTCTGTTTGGCCGACAGCACCGTTAACTGATTAAAGCGACCCCATTTCCCCCCAAACAAATATTTGTCAAGGCCGGGGTCTAAGACGATTGGATATTGACCGGCGGTCAGTGATGCATGTGTCCTCGCTTGCCGCCGGATTGGTTTTAAGGCCCGAGAGGCCATCCTCACCACAGCGAAAGCAGGTGTGTAAAGAAATCGCCCCCTTCTGCCTACTGCGGCAGAAGGGGGCGTGATAATGAAAGGTAATTGTTCTCCCGGAAGGGGAAAACAGCGATAGTCGGATTGCTGAATGGAATTAACCCAGGAAGCTGAGCAGGACACCTGCGGCTACAGCCGAACCGATCACACCGGCCACGTTGGGACCCATGGCGTGCATCAGCAGATAGTTGGAGGGATCATACTCCAGGCCTACATTATTGGAGATGCGTGCAGCCATCGGCACAGCCGATACGCCGGCGTTGCCGATAAGCGGGTTGATTTTCTTGTTCTTCGCAAGGAAGAGGTTGAAGAACTTCACGCTCAACACACCGGCCGCCGATGCGATGATGAAAGCCAGGAATCCGAGACCGAAGATTTTCAGCGTATCCCAGCTCAGGAATACATCGGCCTGAGTCGATGCGCCCACAGTGAGGCCAAGCAGGATAGTGATGATGTCGGTCATGGCGTTCTGGGCTGTCTTGGCCAGACGTGTTGTCACGCCCGACTCACGCAGCAGGTTGCCGAAGAAGAGCATGCCGAGCAACGGGATACCCGATGGTACCACAAAGCAGGTGAGCAGCAGGCCCACAATCGGGAAGATGATTTTCTCGTTCTGGCTTACCACACGTGCAGGTTTCATCTTAATCAGACGCTCCTTCTCAGTGGTGAAGAATCGCATCAGCGGGGGCTGGATAAGCGGGATAAGAGCCATATAGGAATAAGCCGACACCGCCACGGCACCGAGAAGTTTCGGATTGAGCTTCGAAGTGGTAAAGATTGCAGTCGGGCCGTCGGCACCGCCGATGATGGCCGCACAGCCGGCAGAAAGCGGGTCGAATCCCACGAGCAGCGAAAGCATATAGGCACCGAAGATGCCGAACTGGGCGCAGGCGCCGATCACCATGAGTTTGGGGTTGGCCAGAAGAGCCGAGAAGTCGGTCATGGCACCGATGCCGAGGAAAATCAGCGGCGGATACCAACCCTTCTCGACACCGTTATAGAGGATGTTCAGCACCGAACCCTCCTCATAGATGCCGATTTCCATGCCGGGCTGGAAAGGAATATTACCGAGCAGCATGCCGAAACCGATGGGTACGAGCAGCAGCGGTTCGAAATTCTTCTTGATGGCGAGCCATACGAAGAAGCAGCCGACAGCCAGCATAATGATATTTCCCCATTCGCAGTTGGCGAAACCGGTGAAATTCCAGAATGTGGTCAGCGAATCCTCCAGAAATGCGGAGAAAGAACTGAGCAATAACATTAGAATGATGTATAGTTAAAGTTGTGTCAGTTATAAACGACGGTTGTTATCACTCAATAATCATAATGTCAGTGCCCTCCAGGATAGCGTCGCCTACGCCTACGAGGATTTTCTTGACAGTGCCCGAAGCAGAGCAGTGGATATCGTTCTCCATCTTCATGGCTTCAAGCACACATACGGTGTCGCCTGCCTTTACGGCCTGTCCTTCGCTGACATTGATGCTCATGATTGTGCCGGGCAGTGGACTCTTGACAGAAGTGCCGGGGCCCGCGGGAGCTGCGGGCTTTGATATAACCTTCGCACCTGTCTCCGTGCGTGGAGCAGCGGCGGGTGCCTTTGGCTTTACGAGCGGAGAAACCTTGTTGGCGCCGGCGGGAGCCTTTTCGAGCTCCACATCATAGGGGGTGCCGTTGACCTCGACGTGCACCTTATTGTCGACGATATCGCCTACGGCCACATTGAAGCGGGTGCCGTTGATTTTATACTTGTATTCTTTCATTTCGTATTGATTGAAAAAAGGAGTGGGGTAGTGGGGAAATTATTTGTTTTTGCTGACCGGCATCGGGCGCGGGGCGTTGCGGTGGAGCGCGGGATTCTCGCGGAGATTGTAGATTTTTGAATTCCAGGGAGAATAAGCGCGTCGCATCCGGCGGATAGTGAGGATTGTATCCTCCATATCATGCTGGTCGTTGAAATGCTCGGCCAGCGCCATTGAGATAGCCGCTATCACCTCACCGGAATCCACGTGCTCATGGTCGTCATCGACATCATCGATGGTCTTGCCGTGAGCCTCAAGTTTCTTCTGCGAGAGGAGCTTCTCTGAGATTTTGCCGAATCCGAGGAAGAAGATGCTTAGCAGCACGAGAGCTCCCACCACGATGCACATGGCTATAATGGTGATAGCGCCTCCCCAGGAGTCGTTCTCTTTTACGTTCTGGGCTTTTTCGGCCTGCGACATCTTCCGAGCCTCCTGGCTCACCTCGACTGTGTTTACCTCCTCCGAGGGTACGGCCTCGCTCATCACGGCTTCCTGACCGTCGGGCAGTGCCTGTACCTCCTCATAAGGAGCGCGGCTGTCGGCCGCATCCTGTGCCCATGCCGCCGCCGGCGAGCCGACGAGCAGCATGAGACAGAAAGAGGCCGAAAGAATTGATTTTTTCAGCATTGTCTGGGATTTTACTGGATTTACAGAGGGATGTTGCCATGTTTCTTAGGCGGATTCTGCACTTTCTTGGTGGCAAGCATCTGCAGAGCGCGGATGATGCGGAAGCGAGTGTTGCGAGGCTCGATCACATCATCGATATAGCCATACTTCGCGGCATTGTAGGGGTTGGCGAAGAGATTGGTGTATTCATCCTGCTTCTCCTGAAGATATTTGGCGGGATTCTCATGATTCTTGGCCTCCTTGGCATATAGAACGCCGACAGCACCTTCCGCGCCCATCACAGCGATTTCAGCGGTGGGCCATGCATAGTTGACGTCGCCGCGGAGCTGCTTGCAGCTCATCACGATGTGGGAGCCGCCGTAGCTCTTACGCAGAGTCACTGTGACTTTAGGCACAGTGGCCTCTCCATATGCGTAGAGCAGCTTTGCGCCGTGCAGGATTACGCCGTTGTATTCCTGACCCGTGCCGGGCAGGAATCCGGGCACGTCGACCAGAGTGACCAGCGGGATATTGAAGGCATCGCAGAAGCGCACGAATCGGGCACCCTTGCGCGAAGCGTTGGAGTCGAGCACGCCGGCGAGCACTTTGGGCTGGTTGGCCACGACACCCACAGCCTGACCGTTGAAACGGGCGAAGCCAGTGATAATGTTCTTGGCATAGTCGGGCTGCACCTCAAGGAATTCGCCGTTGTCGATGATTTTCCCGATAACGTCATACATGTCGTAAGAACGTTTCGGGCTGTCGGGGATAATCTCATTGAGGTCGTCCTCCAGGCGGTCGATCGGGTCATCGCAGTCCACGAGGGGGGTCTCTTCGAGGTTGTTCTGAGGGATATAGCTGATAAGCTTGCGGATAAGCATGAGAGCTTCCTCACCGTCCTCGCAGGCGAAATGAGTCACGCCGCTCTTTGAGGCGTGAACGCTTGCGCCACCGAGCTGTTCCTGAGTCACATCCTCGCCAGTGACAGTCTTCACCACCGACGGGCCTGTGAGGAACATATAAGAAATACCCTTCACCATGATAGTGAAGTCGGTCAGAGCCGGGCTGTAGACCGCGCCACCGGCGCAGGGGCCGAGTATTGCGGAAATCTGAGGCACTACTCCGGAAGCGAGAATATTACGCTGGAAGATTTCGGAATAGCCGGCCAGAGCGTTGATGCCTTCCTGAATACGGGCACCGCCCGAGTCATTGAGGCCGATTACCGGGGCACCCATCTTCATGGCCATATCCATGACCTTGCAGATTTTGAGGGCCATTGTCTCCGAGAGAGAGCCACCGAATACTGTGAAATCCTGGGCGAAAACGTATACCAGACGACCCTCGATGGTGCCGAAGCCGGTCACCACGCCGTCGCCGAGAATATGTTTCTTATCCTGTCCGAAGTTGGTGCAGCGGTGGGTGACGAACATGTCGAGCTCCTCGAAGCTCCCTTCGTCAAGCAGCTGTGCGATGCGTTCGCGGGCAGTATATTTGCCGCGCTGGTGCTGCTTTTCAATAGCCTTTTCGCCACCGCCCAGACGAGCCTCGGCACGCTTGGCGATAAGTTCCTGGATTTTTTCTGATTGTTTGCTCATGATTATGTTGAGTAAAAATGGGAAGCGGGATTGAGTCCCGTCAGAGCGTGGCATTTGGCCGCAGGCGGGTCTCAATCCCAGATGTAATTGGATTCGGATTATTTGTTAGGGTCCTCGCAGAGCTCTGTGAGCACGGCCTCAGTGCATTTGGGGTGGAGGAATGCGATCTGCAGGCCGTCGGCGCCGGCGCGAGGAGCCTTGTCGATTGTGCGGATACCCTTCTCCTCACATTCGGCCAGAGCGTTGGTCACTCCGTCTTCTACAGCGAAAGCGAGGTGGTGCATACCTCCCTTGCCGCCGTTTTTCTCGATGAACTTGGCGATTGTCGAGTCAGGCGAAGTGGCTTCGAGCAGCTCGATTTTAGTGTCGCCGAGCTGGAAGAAAGCAGTAGTCACCTTCTGGTCGGCCACTACCTCCTGCTTGTAGCACTTGAGGCCCAAAACGTTTTCATAATACTTGATAGCCTCTTCAAGATTTGGCACGGCGATGCCGATGTGTTCGATGTGGGAGATTTTCATAAGAATGTCTCGTTTAAATTTAAAGTTAGAATATTCAAAGTCGGGAGGGTCGTCCTGACGGGCAACCCGCAGGGAATCCTGAGCGGACTCTCTATCTGAATGGCAAAATTAGAAATTTTGGTTTAGACTGCCAAATCTTTTTAGGATGTTTATCAACAGAATGTCATGATTTTTTTCACTATTTTTTATAAGGTAAGCCAACAATCATACTCATAACCCCCCGATATTCCTCAAAATTGGGTATTTGACGTTGAAATAGGGGCATAAAGAATGGAAAATCCAAAAAAAATTACGATATTTGCAGATTGAAAACTCATCTTCGTCAGACGTGAGATGAAAAATTTTAGAAACAAGCATCGCGGCCTTCACACCCCTCTCTCCGCTCTCTTCGACTGCCTGGGTATCATCCCTGCGGGAGGCAGTGATGCATGAATCGAAGATATGAAAGTAACGCCTAATATGATAGCCTCTCTGACCGGAGGCAGAGTGGAAGGAGACGGGGAGCTGGCACTCACCGGCTTCGGCAAGATAGAAGAGGCCGGAGAGGGTCAGATTACATTTATAGCCAATCCGAAATACGCCCATTTTATCCACACGACGCAGGCCTCGGCCGTGCTGGTCGGAAACGATTTTGAAGCCGGAGATGCGGTGCGTCCGGTGTTGATAAGGGTCGCCGATCCATACTCGGCTCTTGCCGAGCTGCTGACGGCCTTCGAGAGCATGAAGCCGCGCCCCTCGGGGATAGAGCAGCCGTCGCACATAGCGGCGTCGGCCGAAGTGGCCGACGGAGTATATATCGGAGCATTCGCATACATAGGTGAAGGAGCGAAGATAGCAAAAGGAGCGAGCATCTATCCGCAATGCTATGTCGGGGCAGGATGCGTCATAGGCGAGGGCACGGTGCTTCGCCCTGGAGTGAAGGTATACGAAGGGTGCGTCATAGGCGCCCGCTGCATCGTACACTCTGGCGCGGTAGTGGGAGCCGACGGTTTCGGTTTCGCCCCTAAAGGAGACATATACGAGAAAATACCTCAGATCGGCAACGTCGTGATAGAGGATGATGTGGAGATCGGAGCCAACACCTGCATAGACCGCGCCACATTCGGACATACCGTGATCGGCGCAGGCACCAAACTCGACAATCTCATCCAGGTGGCGCACAACGTAGAGATAGGGCGTGGCAATGTATTCGCCGCGCAGACCGGAGTCGCAGGCAGCACACATATAGGTCATGGCAACCGTGTGGGCGGACAATGCGGCTTTGCCGGACATATCCGCGTGGGCAACCATAACGAGTTCGGTGCCCAGTCAGGTATTCCCAACTCAGTCGGCGACGGGCAGCGCCTTATCGGCTATCCGGCCGTCGAGGCCCGACGTTTTGCCAGGACACAGGTCTATCTGAAGCGTCTTGAGGAACTATTCGCTTCCCCAGACAAATAAAACTGCAAGCGAGAGTCAGGATATAACCGTCCCTTCGCTCCTCGCCGGGTTTGTAAAGCGCGGCGTCGGCCTACATAACACACACACAACGACAACAAACAACCCAACAAATAGAAATGAATCAGCTTACAATCAAGGACTCCTTCAGTCTCGAAGGGAAGACACTCCACTCGGGAGAAGTGCGCAAGGCCACATTCCGCCCCGCACCGGCCGACTTCGGCATACGTTTCAAGCGCATGGATCTGGAAGGCCAGCCCGAGATACCGGCGCTTGCCGAAAAAGTGGTCGACACGACCCGCGGCACCGTAATCGGCGTCGGCGACGTGCGTGTATCCACAATCGAACATGCCATGGCGGCACTCTACGCATCGCAGGTCGACAACTGCCTGATTGAGATTAACGGCGCGGAGATGCCGATTCTCGACGGTTCGGCGCTCCCCTATATCGAGAATCTGGAGCGAGTGGGGTTCGAAGAACTTGAAAAGGAGAAAGATTACTACATCATAAAGAGCAAGACAAAATATAAGGATGAGGCTACAGGAAGCTCAATCATTATTTATCCCGACGACGGATTTAGCGTCGAGGTGATGGTAGAGTATAATTCACCTGTTCTCCCCAACCAATTTGCCATACTTGATGATCTGGCAGACTTCCATAAGAAAGTGGCCAGCGCCCGCACATTCGTATTCGTCCGCGAGATAGAGGGACTGTTGCAGCACGGGCTTATCAAAGGAGGCGACCTCGACAATGCCATAGTGATCTACGACCAGCCCGTATCTCAGGAGCATATCGATGCCATATGCGATTTGGTCAAAGTGCCTCACGTGCAGCTCAAAGAGATGGGTTACATCAATCCCAAACCTCTGAAATGGGACAATGAGCCGGCCCGTCACAAACTGATGGACCTGATCGGCGACCTTGCCCTTGTGGGGCGTCCGCTGAAGGGGCGCGTAGTAGCCATACGTCCCGGCCATACAGTCAACAGCGGATTTGCGCGTATGCTCCGCAAAGAAGTGAAGCACACCGAGGTGCAGGCCCCCATCTACAATCCCAACCTGGCCCCGCTGATTGATATTGACGGCATACGCGGGATGTTGCCTCACCGCTATCCCTTCCTGCTTATCGACAAAGTGATAGAAATCGACCGCAGGCATTGTGTGGCCATCAAGAATGTCACCGTCAACGAGCCTTTCTTCCAGGGACATTTCCCTCAGGAACCTGTGATGCCCGGCGTGCTGCAGATAGAGGCGATGGCACAGGCAGCCGGCGTGATGGTGCTTAACAATCTTGACGAGCCCGAAAAATATTCCACCTACTTCCTGAAAATCGACAATGTGAAATTCCGTCAGAAGGTGGTGCCCGGCAACACTCTGATACTTTCAGTGAGCCTCATGACAGAGATACGCCGTGGCTGCGCGGTGGTGAAGGGTTACGCCTTCGTGGGTGAGAAGATAGTCTGCGAAGCCGAATTCATGGCCCAGATCATTAAAAACAAATAAGACATCAAGGGATACACACCGTGTACACAACAGTTGAAATGAACGTGATGAATCAAGTGCATCCTGACGCCCGAGTAGGCAACAATGTCAAGATAGGCGCATTCACCTGCATATACGAAAATGTGGAGATAGGCGACAATTGCGAGATAGGCAACAATGTCACCATTTTCCCGGGCGCCCGCATCGGCGATGGCGTGAAGATTTTTCCGGGCGCTGTGGTAGCCGGAGTCCCGCAGGACTTGAAGTTCAAGGGGGAGGAGACACTGGCCTTCATCGGCAACGGCACCACGATACGGGAATGTGCCACCGTCAACCGAGGCACCGCCTCACGCGGGTTCACCAAAGTCGGCGACAATTGCCTCATCATGGCTTACACACATATAGCTCACGACTGTGTGATAGGCAATAATGTGATTATCTCCAATGCCACACAGCTGGCAGGAGAGGTGGTGGTCGACGACTGCGCCGTAATAGGCGGCGGAAGTCTGGTGCATCAGTTCTGCCATCTTGGCAAACACATCATGCTGCAGGGAGGCGCACTGGTCAACAAGGATATCCCCCCTTACGTCAAGGCGGCCCGCGAGCCGATTTCGTATGTGGGACTCAACACCATAGGGATGCATCGACATGGGTTCTCGGCCGAAAAGATACAGACCATCACAGAGATTTACCGCATCCTCTATATGAGCGACCTCAATGTCACCAACGCCGTCCGCCAGATTCGCGAGCAGATACCGGCCGGGGACATCCGCGATGAGATACTCCACTTTGTAGAGCATTCTCAGCGTGGCATTATCCGCTCGGTGCTCTGAAGAGCATCCCGAATCAAACTACAATGAAACACACTGCCGTAACCGACAACAAATCCAATCCAGCAGCCGCATATGGGAGAATGTCGCCTCCGCATGGCGGCCGGATGCACTACGCATATGTGATACTGATATGCTGCTGTCTGATGATGAGTGTCAACGTAGGCCTGTCGTTCAGTTGCGCCGGGATATACTACAGTCCGGTCAGCCAGTCGCTTGGAGTGACGGTGGGGGAGTTCGGGATTTACATGTCGATAATGTACGTCACCTCCTCGCTGATGCTGCCATTGGCCGGGAAGATGCTGGAGCGCTATAGTGCGCGGATGCTATTCTCCGTAAGCTCGGGTGTGATGGGGATTGACTTTCTCGCCATGTCTCTCTTCCGCCATGTGTGGGAATTTTATATTTCCGGTGGAGTGATGGGCATTACACTCGCCTTTCTGCTTTACCTCAGTTTCCCGACGATAATCAACCGCTGGTTTCATACCCGAGTCGGGATGATGATTGGAATCTGCAGCGCCGCTTCTGGCATAGGAGGGATATTTTTCAACCCGATTGCCGGATGGATTATCACTGAATGGGGATGGCGCTGGGGTTATGCCGTATTCGGCGGTATCTGCCTGCTGATAGTGACGCCGTTACTTGCGTTGCTGCTTCGTGACCGGCCGTCGGACAAAGGATTGCTGCCCTGCGGCATGGATGCCGCAGCCGCACCTCAGGGTGATGCGACACGTCGCGCACCCGGGGCGCGGGAGTTGCCGGGAATGGAGTATGGCCGGGCCGTCCGCAATCCGTTATTCTACGGGATGATACTCTTTGCCTTCCTCATGATGGGTATCTCGACGCTCAATCTATTCATCCCCGGATATGTCGGAGCTCATGGATTCAGCATCGAGCAGGCCTCACTCACAGCGGCTCTCGTGATGGCTGGAGTGACAGTGGGCAAGCTTGTGCTCGGGATTGTCAACGACCGCGACAGCCGTATTGGAGTGGCACTGACCACAGGTGGCGGAATCGCAGGACTCGGAGTATTGCTTGCCGGAGCCGGGTCATTCCCCATGATACTCTCGGGAGCCTTTCTTTTCGGCTGGGCATATGCCGGAGTGACTGTGCAGACGGCCATGCTTACCCTGAGAGTATTCGGCGCTCGCGACTATTCCCGCATTTATTCCATCATCTCCATAGCGCTTGCGGCCGGAGGAGCATTGGCCTCCGGAGGCTGGGGACTGCTTGCGGATGCCTTCGGCACCCCCGTCACCTTTTTCAGCGGCATAGCCGGACTTCTGCTCTGCCTGCTTATAGGTCTTGTCGCTTTGCGGCGACGCTGATGCCTTATTACGACACATATACGGCCGTCGCAAATCATATATGATTCGCGATGGCCGATAATTACTATCGGTTTAATTTGGACACTTACTTATATATATAATGAAAACAAGCCAGACTCTGATTGCGCAAAGAGTCTGGCTTGCTTGTGTATTATGGCACGGTGTGGCGTAGCGTTCTCAGGAGAAAAACATAATTCGGTGAATCAGCCGAATTTGGAGATTTTGCGGAGCTGGGCTTCGTTGATGATCTTGATTTTGCGACCATCGACGATAATCAGTTTCTCGTTGGTGAAGGCGGTCAGTGTGCGGATTGCGTTAGATGTGGTCATATTGGAGAGGTTGGCAAGGTCTTCACGACTCATGTAGATTTTCAAGGTGGAGTCGTCGTCCTCAAGGCCATAATTCTCAATCAGTAGCAGCAACGCGTCAGCCAGACGGCCACGAATGTGCTTCTGAGTGAGATTGACAATCTTTGTGTCGGAACCGCCAAGATTTCTTGACAGTTCATGGATAAAGAACATTGCCAGATCATTATTCTGCCTGATAAGGGAATCCACGACCTCCATCGGCAGCATGCCGAGTGTAGAGGGTTCGAAAGCGGCGGCGCTCGACACATATGGTTCGCCGGCGAAATAAGCACGGTACCCGAAATACTGCACCGGGCGATAGAGTCGCAGAATCTGCACCCGGTCGCCAATGCCGCTCTTATACATCTTCACCTTACCCTTGAGCAGGCACCAGAGCATCTCCGGAGCCTCCTTCTCTGCATAAATGATCTGATTCTTCTTGAAATTCTGAATCGTAAAATTTTTTGTCACGATACGTTTCTGGTCCGGTGTGAGGGTATTCCACATCTCGGCCATATCCTGACTTATAATCTGCTCAAAGGTACTTTTCTTGATCATGACTAAGGGTTAATCCGTCAGATGCTCTGGCATGAGGCTAACTTTTTGATTTGCAAATAGTTAGGTTGGACGAGTCAGCTTCCGGCAGTCAAAACAGTGTTATTAAACACAAATTTACAACATTTATCTGAGTTCTGCAACCCTCCGAAGTAAGTTAATGGTAAAGTTTAAGCCCACGTTCCCCAATATTTGGCAAGGCAGGGGCGGTCAAGCGTCCTACAGATGTGTTCGCGCAGTAATTTGCCGCCGGCTGTAGGAGAGTGGCCGCGATATGGGAGTGGGCACGAGGCTCTGCTGTCAGCGGCGAAGTTTTCCGTTGGGTGTGCGCGGCAGATGCCTGACGGCGCGGATTTCTTTAGGCACTTCATGCGGTGCGAGCCTTGAGCGGCAAATCGCCTCGATTTGGCGCAATATTTCATCCGCTCCGATTACTTCGTCAGCAATGGGAAAGGAATCATCAGCCCCCCGCGTACCCGCAATCTCCACAAGCAGCAGCAGACGCGCCCCCCACTTTATGTCAGGTTCGGATGTGAGCATCACATCGCTGATGCCATAAGCGCCAAGTTCACCGCGCAAAGTAGCCTCCACCGTTTCAGGCTGCACTTTTTTCCCCCCGGTGATAATCACATTATCGGCCCGGCCACGCACGAAGAAACCACCAGAATCATCAAACTCCACCAAATCATTGGTAATCACATTTTCCTTTTCATCCACGGATATGATCAGGCATCCACGCTCATCAGCCATAAGCGAGACTCCATTCATGGGGCGAAAGGGGAGAGGCGGGTCGGCCACACGGCGCAGCGCAATATGTGAGGCCGTCTCCGTCATGCCATACGATTCCCAGGCCACAATCCCGCTTTCAGCAATCCGACGCCTAAGCGCAGCATCGATAGGAGCTCCACCGATAAGCCATGCAGTGGGGCGCCCGTTTGGTCGCATCTCAAAAAGATCGGGGCGTTCCAGAATGCAGAGCATCTGCGAGGGCACCACAGCCACCATCGCCGGGTAATCTGTCGGATGCTCCATAGTGATTAAGGGACGGTTGGACGGATTCTCCCAAGAGAGGCGCAATCCTGCCACTTCTGCACGCACTGCCATCATCTTGCCTCCGATAAAATCGGGAGATATGCAGGAATGCACTCTGTCACCGTGTCTGAGTCCGAAGAACGTCACAGTGCGCTGCGCACTGCGACGCATGATGTCCTTGGAGAGTTTCAGCTCCTTCGGAGTGCCGGTAGAACCCGATGTATGCACAATGCAGCAAGCTGATTTAGAGCGCCATTCGGCTATGAATTCAGGATAAGTCATTCAGGATAGTCATTCAGGATAAGTAAGTGTTATCACAGTCAGCCTCCATAATCCGGTTGCATCATGGCGACCGGACAGATGGGAATCAATCGTTGTGTGGAGGTGAGACATACAGGGCGGTCGCGTGTGGTCAGTCTTTCCAGTCGAGCGATATGAACTGGGCATCATCTACAGGCGAATCCGGCAGAAAACGCATACGGTCGCCATCAAGACGTATCGGAAGACTGAAATTATTGGTATAAAGTCCTCCTGTCCCCAAACCTTGCGGCATCGAATTATCGAATGTCCCGGCATACTGAGCGATAGCGTTCAGGCCTACATTTGATTCCAGCGCCGATGTGATCCACCAGCCGATTCCAAGACCGGAGGCAGCTTCAATCCAGTCGGAGGCACCGGAGAATCCGCCGCAGAGTGCAGGTTTCAGTACGATATATGCTGGGCGTACATAATCCAGCAGCCGGCATCGTTCTTCAGAAGATGCGATGCCGATCAGATCCTCATCAAGCGCTACAGGCACCGGCGACATACGGCATACAAACTTCATCAGCTCGGGGTTACGCGCAGGAATCGGCTGCTCAATCGAATGGACGCCAAGGTCGGCAAGCTGAGCCAATACAGGGAATACGTTTTCCATTCGGAAAGCACCGTTGGCATCCACACGCACCGTAAGTTCGTCGGGCGAGAAACGGGTGCGGATTTCACGGATAAGGCTCAGTTCGTCGGGCCATGCAAGGGCCCCGATTTTAAGTTTGACGCACTTGAATCCCTGATTGATTTTCTGCTCCAGTCGGCGATGCATCGTCTCCCTGTCGCCCATCCACACCAGACCGTTGATTTCAATCGACTTCTCACCCGAAGTAAACGGTGAATCAAAATATATCCGTTGTCCGCCCGAGGCGAAATCACGCAGAGCCTGTTCCAGACCGAACTGAATCGATGAGTGGCGTGACAGGTCGGTAGGACGTCCGATGGCGATATTGGCGAGAAGTTCGATAAGTTTGTACTCATACCGATGGTCGGCCTCAGGCGACAGACCCGGGAACACAGCCGCTTCACCGATGCCGAATATCAGGGGATTGCGCTCGTCCCATATTTTCAGCAGATATGTGGGTTTTTCAGTCAACGTCTCACGCGAAGTAATGGCCGGTTCCCGGAACCGGAGCATATAAGGACAAATGGCAAGTCGCATATTATTAATAGATTATCGTGCGGACTGCCCGGTGTCAACGTAATAGAAGTATTCATCAGGCAGCCCGTCACGCAGATAAAATCAGGGGAACATCGGGAACTGGTCGAAATCCGGGTCGCGCTTCTCGAGGAAAGCGTTTTTCCCCTCCTGAGCCTCATCCATGAGATAGTACATAAGAGTGGCATCACCTGCGAACTCCATCAGACCATGCTGTCCGTCAAGTTCGGCGTTGAGTGCGCGCTTGATCATGCGGATAGCCAGAGGCGAACGCTTGATAATGTCGCGGCACCACTCCATAGTTTCCTCCTCCAGACGCTCAAAAGGAACGACAGCGTTGACCATTCCCATCTCAAGAGCCTCGCGGGCCGTATACTGGCGGCAGAGGAACCAGATTTCGCGCGCTTTCTTCTGCCCGACACAGCGGGCCAGATACGAAGAACCGAAGCCGGCGTCGAAACTTCCCACCTTCGGTCCTGTCTGCCCGAACCGGGCATTTTCAGATGCGATGGAAAGGTCGCACACCACATTCAGCACATTGCCTCCACCGATAGAATAGCCATTGACCATGGCGATCACCGGTTTAGGCAGCGAACGGATTGCCTTATGCAGATCGAGCACATTCAGCCTCGGCGTGCCATCGGCATCGATATAGCCTCCGTGCCCCTTGTAATGCTGGTCGCCACCGGAGCAGAAAGCCTTGTCGCCGGAGCCGGTGAGAATCACCACACGTATCGAATTATCCTCACGGCAGATACGCATGGCATCGAGCATTTCCTGATTCGTAAGCGGACGAAATGCATTGTAGACCTTCGGCCTGTTGATAGTGATTTTGGCTACACCCTCTTTTTTTTCAAACAGGATGTCGGTATATTCCTTAATAGTCTGCCAGCACATATGTGTATTATTGTGAATAAGTTGTATAAATAAAATTTTAAGTAAGTGTCCAAACTCAAACGAAAGTAAGTGAAAGGAAATCTTTTCTCAATCCGCGGCTTAGTATTTTGTCGTTTCCGTCATGTGGCTCAGCCGAATATCTCGATATTCCACATCACTCCGCACCGTCATCGGCTAAGAAATAAGCCCGCGTATCAGATAAATAAAAATTCAACCCTTACTTAACACCTGCAATCTCACGTCATCCGCAACGCGCGTCGCAGAATAGCGGCACTCTCTTCCGGAGGAGTGGTCACCTCCACCACAGCCGGCGCCGGAGCGGCAGCCAGCCACTGCAACGCCTCCGCGAGGTCGGCTGCAGAATCCGCAAGGCGGTAGGCCAGACCGAAAGTGGCGGCGAGACTTCGGGAGTCGAGCTCCGGGTCGGCACAGAAACAGCGTTCGCGGCATTCCAGAGCAGCGGTAGAGGATATGAAACGGAATATACCCCCTCCGGCGTTATTGATGAGTATAATCTTCAGAGCCGCGCCCAGAGACTTCAGCGACTGGAGCGCGGAGATATCATATGCCCATGATGTGTCGCCCGTCACCAGCCACGTCTCACCCCCCTGATAGCAGAGCGCCGCTCCGACAGCAGTAGAGGTGGAGCCGTCTATGCCCGACACGCCGCGGTTGCAATATTCAGCATGCGGGATATGCCGTTCGAGAATCTGTGCATAGCGTATGGATGTGCCATTGGAGAGTATGAGATTGGCATCAGCAGGGATCCGGTCGAGAATAATGTCGAAAGCCTTAAGATCCGACCATCCGCATTCCTCAGCAATGCGGGCCATGCGGCGCATGGCCGGGATACGGGCCTCATGCCATAACGCAGCATAACGGCAGTCATGCAGGGATGAGTCGGGCGCGGTTCGGTCAAAATGAGTCATTCGTCCGGCAAGAGCCGACATAAACCTGCCCGGATCCGCATCGATTCGGCAGGAGAGAGCCTGAAAACAATCTACAGTGGTGTGATTATGTCCCACACTCCAGTGTCGCATATCCGGGTTGCGGCGGCCGCATTCCCGCAGAAATTCCTTAAGCATCCTCGACACCAGCGCACCGCCCAGAGATATTACGAGATCCGGAGCCAGCTTCAATCTCTCATCATCATCAAGCGAGCAGAAGAGAGTATCGGCCGCATAATCCTCCGGCCGGAGATGCAGATTAGAGACAGACTCCGCCACTACGGCCACCCCCGGCATGCGTCGCATGGCTGCCAGCGCCTTATTGAGCCGGGCATCAGGCGGCATGAATCCGGCCACAACCAATAGCTTGCATTCTCGCGCATCGGCGGCAAGTCGCTTCATAGTGGCGGCATCCGGCACATCCGAGGGAAATATGCGTTCTATCATTCTGACCGGCGAGTCGTCGGCATCGTCATCTTCAACAGTGGCACCCAGCGGAGGAGACAGGCGCACATTGATATGCACCGGCCCTTGCTTTGGAGCAAGCGCAGTGAGAATGGCGTCATTGACGATACGCGTCTCATACCATCCCGGGCGATCGCATTGCTCACGGTCGGAGAGTGAATAGCTTCCTTTGACGAAATTGCGCAGCGCTTCGGGCTGACGGATGGTCTGCGAGTCATCCTGATCAATCCATTCCAGAGGACGGTCGGCCGAAATCACAATCAATGGCACCCCCTGATAATAGGCCTCCGCCACAGCCGGAGCGTAATTAAGCAGCGCCGTGCCCGAAGTGCATACTAAAGCCACCGGCCGCCGGCTCACCATCGCCATCCCCAAAGCCACGAAAGCGGCCGAACGCTCGTCGATCACCACCGATGTCTCCAGTCGCTTGCGGGCGTCAGCGGCTATGAGCAGCGGCGCATTGCGGGAGCCGGGAGAACATACTACCCTGCGCACGCCGTGGGCTTCAAGCAGATTGAAAAGAATCCGCACTACCGACTTGTCAGTGTCAGCCATAATTAAAACGATGAGATAAGTAAGTGTTCAAATTTAACCGATAGTAAGTGAAAGGAAATCTTTCCTACAGTCTGCGGCTTATTTATTGCCGTTTCCGGTGCGGAGCGGAGAAGAATAAGAACATATTCGACTGATCGGCAATCCGGAATCGACTAACAAATAATCCCGCAGATTGTAAAAATCAAATTTAAACGGCTTCTTGTTGAAGTAATAACAGTCCGGTCATTTCCATGCAAATAAAGATGTGGCAGATTGATGAATGGTTGCGTTAGAACATAGAACCCGTTTAAACTTATTTATTCTTATGTAAACATGACGGGATGATATCCTAAGATAAAGGCATCTGCGGGTATGGCCCGTTTGCCGGCCGGCTGGAGCGAGAGAATTTCCAGGGCGCGGCCGTCAGCCGTGCCGGCATAGAGGTGCTTTCCGGCCACAAGAGCCTCACCCGGAGCAAGCGACATCCCGGTCGGGATGTTATGGAGCGAAGTGGCAAAAATCTTTACATCCGAAATCCGGCCGTTATGCTCGGTCATCTGAGTCCATGCCGCAGGGTATGGGGCCAGACCGCGCACGAAGTCATGCACCCGCTTGGCCGGGAGCTGCCAGTTGATACGGCATGTATCTTTAAATATCTTCGGAGCCGCGATAAACTCACCCTCCGGCTGGGGGCACGTAGAGAGAGACCCGTTGAGAATCGAATTTACCGTATCCACCACAGCTTCAGCACCCAGCACCATAAGGCGGTCGTGGATCTGTCCGGCATTATCATTCTCACCGATTGAGATGGAACGCTGAGTAATCATATCGCCCGTATCAATTTCATGTTTAAGGAAGAACGTTGTGATTCCGGTCTCGGACTCTCCATTGATTACCGCATGATTGATAGGAGCCGCTCCACGGTATTTGGGTAGAAGAGACGCGTGGAGGTTGAATGTGCCAAGACGCGGCATCGCCCACACACACTCCGGGAGCATCCGGAACGCGATTACGATAAAAAGGTCGGCGCCGATAGCGGCCAGCGCATCCAGGAAATCCGGAGCTTTCAGCTTTTCAGGCTGCAGCACAGGCAGGTAGTGCTCGATAGCATAACGCTTCACGTCGCTCATCTGAATTTTCTTGCCCCGTCCGGCAGGCTTATCGGGCATAGTCACCACAGCAGCCACATTAAAACCCTCGCGCACCAGAGCGTCGAGACTCGTCACAGCGAATTCCGGCGTGCCGAAGAATACTATTTTAAGGTCTTTCTTATCCACAGGAATTTAATAAAATTAGAAAAATGGGAAATTGAGAAGACAGAGGTCAGTCGTCGGAATAATGACGGAGCACACGGCGATAGGAATTGAAAATCTTCGACTTCGATACCAGACCGATATACTTGCCGTCCTGCACCACGGGCAGATTCCAGGCATTCGTGCGGTCGAACGTATCCATCACCTTCTCCATCGACTCGGTTATCTCGATGCGTGCCGGAGGCATCGACATGAAGCGGGATACGGTCATCTTTCTGTATAGGTCGGGGCGGAACATAATATTCCTGATATCGTCAAGCAGCACGATGCCCACGAGCCGTCCGTCGGCCTCCGTGACAGGGAAGATGTTGCGGTGTGATTCCGAGATTACATCCACCATCTCCTTCAGACTCATTTCCGGATGCACCACCCTGCAGTCCTTTTCAATCAGATTGTCGATTTTGAGCAGTGTCAGCACGGCCTGGTCTTTTTCATTGGTCATCAGTTCACCCTTCTTTGCCAGACGCATCGAATAGATGCTGTAAGGCTCGAAGAGCTTAATTGTCATATAAGAAAGAGTCGACACAATCAGCAGAGGCAGGAAGAGCTCGTAGCCTCCGGTCATCTCCGCCGTAAGGAAGATTGCCATAAGCGGAGCGTGCATCACGCCGCTCATCACTCCGGCCATACCCATTAACGCGAAATTCTTGTTGCTGATATCGATACCTATATCAAGATTATTCAGCACATAAGCAAATACGAACCCTGCCATCGCACCTACAAACAGAGATGGCGCGAAAGTGCCTCCCACACCTCCGGCACCGTTGGTGGCCGAAGTGGCGAACACCTTCATAAGCACAATCATGGCGATATAGAGCGAGATGAACCATACCGAATCGCGGTCGACGTAGAAGAACGACCCGTCGACAATCGAACTTACATTGCCCTCCAGCAGATTATTAATCGATGAATACCCCTCGCCATAGAGCGGAGGAAATAGAAAGATCAGCGATGCCAGAATCGCACCGCCCGACAGAATCTTCTGCCAGGAATGGCGGATTTTGCCAAACATACCTTCCATGGTCATCATCATGCGTGTAAAATACAGGGATACGAATCCGGTGACGACACCCAGCAGTATGGCATAGGGGATTTTGCGTGTCATGAAAGGCTCGCTTTGGGCGAAAAAGAATTCAGCATCGTATCCTTCCATCACGTAGGCCACGGTGGCCCCGGTAATTGAAGATATAAGTAGCGGCATGACAGTCGCTCCGGTGAAGTCAATCATCAGCACCTCAAGCGTGAAAAGCATTCCGGCGATCGGAGCGCGGAATATCCCCGCAATTCCGGCGGCGGCACCGCACCCCACCAAAATCATCAGAATCTTAGGCGACAGCCGGAATGCCTGGCCGATGTTCGAGCCGATTGCAGCCCCTGTGAACACAATGGGTCCCTCGGCGCCTACGGAGCCGCCGAACCCGATTGTAATAGAAGAGGCCACGAGCGAAGCATAGCAATTCTTCTTCTTCAGACGCGACTTACGTTGCGATATCGCATAGAGCACACGTGTGACACCATGCGAGATATTGTCTTTCACCACATATCGCACAAACAACGTGACGATAAGTATCCCCACCACCGGATATATGAGGTAAGAGAAATTGGCAGATGTATTGCTTACATGGGCTGTAAGGAATCCGGATATCGCATGAATCAGGAACTTCAGCAGCTGCGCCGCGAAACCGCACAGCACTCCCACCACCAGAGCCAGCAGATATATAAACCGGCTTTCCTTGATATGCCGCTCACGCCAGGCCACGATTTTCATCCAGGCCTCAGTAAATCGGTTATGTGTCTCTTTATAAGCCAAAGTCAGATATTTAAAGATTAATAAAATAATTAAGGAGAGATGTGTCGCCGCATGTCGCGGCTGTAGGGGGCATCATCCCGGGAGGGTGGGATGCGGCCAGAGCCGTCAGAGCCCCCTGCCCATAAGGACCGTTTTAATGGTATGCAGCAGGATTTTGATATCCACACCTACAGACATGTTGGAGAGATAGATAAGGTCGTATCGTGTGCGCTCCACCATCTCCGCGACACTTCGTGCATATCCGAACTTCACCATACCCCAGGATGTGATGCCAGGCTTCACCTGATGAATCAGCGTGTAATATGGAGCTTCGCGTACAATCTGCTCGATGAAATAAGCACGTTCGGGGCGTGGCCCAACGAGCGACATATCCCCTTTGAGAACATTCCAGAATTGAGGCAGTTCGTCGAGCCGATACTTGCGCATCACTTTCCCGAGCGGGGTTATCCGCGGGTCGGTCTCATCCGACAGCTGCGGGCCATTAGCCTCCGCATCGACACGCATACTGCGGAATTTCAGAATTCTGAACGGTTTCTGACGATATCCCACGCGTTCCTGCCTGTAGATTACCGGCCCTTTCGATGTGGTCTTTACCAGTATTGCCAGAGCCAGATACAGAGGAGAGAGGAGCAGCAGGGCCGCAGCCGAGAGAAGCACATCCATGATCCGCTTCGTATTGCGCTGCAGCTCGTTCATGGCCGGGGCGGTAAGGTCGATCATCGGTTCGCTGATTATGTCGCCCAGGCGTATATGCGATGTGAGGAATGCAAGCGACGTAGGAGCCATGCGCACCGGCACCCCCGTGCTGAAATATTTGAAAAGCAGCTGCATTACCTTCTCTTCCGAAGTGCCGGGGACGGGCACCAGTACAATCTGGTCTATATTGTGTGTACGGGCCAGACGGTCGACTTGACCGTCGTCGAGCACAGTAAATGTTGCCGAAGCCGATTGTTCGCCCTTGATGTGAACGTGCCCCACGATATTATACCCAAGATTGGTGGGAAGGTTTTCAAGTCGCGAAGCCGTGGAAAGCGCATGGTCGGAATCTCCTACGATGATTGTATTGAAAAACCAGTCGCGCTCTCTCAGATGGCGTATCGATGAAGTGGTGAGAATAAGACGCCCCACATATGTAAACAGAAACAGGCATCCCCAGAGCACGATAAGCAGTTCGTAGCTTTGTGTGCGCGCCGGAAGAGGGTCGTTGATAAGCAGACTGAAATATATCAGGGCCGCGCTGACCACAGAAGATATCATCGTCGACTGGAATTCCTCCACTCGCGAGCGCGAGAAAGGACTGTTGTAGTAGCCTGACCACCAATAGATTCCAAGCAGCCCTACGGGGAGCAGAATCTGTTCGGCTATGATAGTGGACTGAGCCAGAAACTCACCGAGCAAGAGTCCCCCGCGTTCATGCATCTCCATCAGGAAATAACGGAAAATATTGAAGGCGAAAATAGCGAGAGCGGTAGTGACCAGGTCGGTGGCCACGTAGCGCATACGCTGTATCATGATAGAAATCTGATTGCCTCTCATTTGCTGCTGTCGGGGGTTAAGCGAGTTTAAAAAGTTAATTTAGGTAGCTGTGGGAAATTAAAACATAAGTAAGTGTTAAAATTTAATTTATACAATATGCGGGCTTGTTTTTTAGTCGATTCCGGTGCGGAGTGAAGGAGAATATAAGTATATTCGACTGAACGACAAGCCGGAAGCGGCAAAAGAGAAGCCGCAGATTGTATAAAAGATTCCCTTTCATTTGCTATCGGTTAAATTTGAACACTTACTTAGATAAAAACGCATCTATTGTCGGGCCGATCCGGTTGCGGAGAGAAAGATTATAGCGGGGTTATATACGTCATAACGGCAGAGTAAAATCGGCCGGCGGGATACGGTCTGACACTACGGCGTGATTACAAATATTCATACAGTATTGACATTACCGTATCTACTTAAAAGATTTCCGGTCACTTACAGTAACACCTACATACATATCGGTGATTATGGCATTAGCAAGGGAGCGATATCTGCCTGATCAGCGTATTATTGTAAGCGTCTCTCTGTCGGTCACCTTAATGATTCCACTCGGTCGGTGCGGGACAGAGTCATCGCGCCGGTAAGCCGCCACATAGTCCACACCTTGGCGGATTTCCGGCTCAATCATATCGAAGAAAGGAGCCGCGGGGTGTCCGCTGATATTAGCCGAAGTCGACACAACGGGCCTCCCCAGACGTCGGCACAGTTCTCGCGAGAAGCGTTCCGAAGTGACGCGGATACCCAGCGACCCGTCGGGGGCCAGCATATTCGGTGCAATCCCTCGCGGAGAGTCGTAGATGATGGTAAGCGGGTCGACGGCCACGTCAACCAGCTGCAGCGCCGTCTCCGGAACGCACTTAAGCCATCGATAGAGCGCATCGATAGAATCCACCAGCGCCAGCATCGACTTCGAATCCTCCCTTCGTTTAAGTGCATATATACGGGCCACGGCCTCCGGATTAGTGGCATCTGCGCCTATCCCCCAAATCGTATCGGTAGGGTATAGGATTATTCCACCTTTTCGAAGAGTGGCGAGGGCCTCCTGTATGTCGGCTTTAAAATCTTCCTGGTTCATCGTAGACGTCATAAATCATTAAGTTCATTCATCCATGCTGCAGCAGAGGCATCGGAAGGCATGCGCCAGTCGCCTCTGGGCGATAGACATACGCTTCCCACTTTCGGACCGTCGGGCATACATGAGCGCTTGAACTGCTGAGAGAAGAAACGGCGATAGAAATTGCGGAGCCATTTCAGCAGCACTTCGTCGGTGTATACTCCGGCGAAAGCCTCGCGTGCGAGAATCAGAATCTTGCGCGGCGACTCGCCGTAGCGTAATGTATGATAAAGAAAAAAGTCGTGGAGTTCGTAAGGGCCCACGAGGTCTTCGGTGCGCTGGGCAATCGTGTCGGCATCATCATCGCAAGGCACGAGTTCAGGCGAAATCGGTGTATTGACGATATCAATCAGAACTCTCGAGATTTCTTTATTTTCCTCGCGTTCTGCAAACCACTCCACCAGATGCTTCACAAGAGTCTTCGGCACCGATGCATTGACGGCATACATCGACATATGGTCGCCATTATATGTACACCAGCCGAGAGCCAGTTCGGAGAGGTCGCCAGTGCCGAGCACTATACCGCCGCAACGGTTGGCATAGTCCATAAGAATCTGCGTGCGTTCGCGGGCCTGAGAGTTCTCAAAAGCCGCGTCATGGCAATGCGGGTCCTGTCCGATATCGTTGAAATGCTGAGCCACAGCCGCTCCTATTGGGATTTCGAGCGAAGAGACTCCCAGAAGTTCCATGAGATGCCAGGCATTGTTGCGGGTTTTGGATGTAGTGGCAAGACCGGGCATAGTGATTGCTTTTATCCCGTTGCGCGGCATCCGCATTATGTCGAATGTGCGGCATGCCACAAGTAGCGCCAGAGTGGAGTCCAGTCCTCCGGACACGCCGATAACCAACGACTTACAACCTATTGCCTTCAGCCGTTGACGCAGTCCGTGGCACTGGATATCTACGATTTCGGTGCAATTGTCGTTGCGTCGCGAGGGGTCGGCCGGAACAAACGGATGAGGTTCGACCGTACGTCCGGAGAGCCGACAAGACGTATCGCGGGCAGTATTATGCTGTGCCGGCAGCCCGACTGCAGGTATTTCAATGATTCTGAATTCCTGACTGCCGTGGCAGAGAGGTGTGCGGAAAGTATTAGTATGCCTGCGGTCGAAAGCGATTTTCTGCAAATCGACATCGGCCACAGTAGATTGACCGTTATCGAGGAATCTTCCGGATTCAGCCAGAATCGCTCCATCCTCGGCAATCGCGGAGTATCCGGAGAAAGCGAGGTCGGTCGACGATTCACCTGCTCCTGCCGATGCGTAGGCGTATACGCATCGGCATCGCGCCGACTGTTGCCGGATAAGGTCGCGCCGGTATCGGTGCTTGCCAATGGTTTCGTTGGAAGCGGATAGATTGAGTATAACATCGGCGCCGGCCATTGACATTGTACCCGAAGGGGGCTGCGGTACCCAGAGGTCTTCGCAGATTTCCGCTCCGATGGTCATTCCGTTGAAACGGAATAGGAGATCTGTGCCAATCGGTATGATTCGGCTGGAGATGGCGAGAGAGTCGTGTCTCCCCGGCAACTCTCGGTCGGCGGAATTGATATTGATGCAGCTCCCTGCCGGCAGGTCTGATGCAGAGGCAAACCACCGCTGTTCATAATATTCCGAATAATTGGGAATATATGTCTTTGGCACAATTCCTTTGATTTCGCCGTCATAAATCAATATAGCGCAGTTGAATAGCCTGTTGCGGAATTCTATTGGCGCTCCTGCCACCACGAGCGGAGAGGGGAGGCTGTCGCTGTGCCGTTTGTGCAGGTGGTCGCAAATCGAAGCGAGTCCTTTAAGCGAATCATTGAGCAGGAGATTCTGCCCGAACAGGTCGGCACAGGAGTACCCGGTGACAGATAATTCCGGGAAAAGGATTATATCGGCGTCGGGATTGGCGTCGATAATACCCGTCATGGCGTTGATATTGTGCCTTACGTCGGCGATTTTCAGATCAGGCACGGCGCAAACGATGCGTCGGAACCCGCAGTATGTATAATCATCGAGGTTCATGTCGAGAAATTCAGATGGATGAATCCGGATTGCAAATCTAACAAAAAATCCGGAGAAAAGCAAACTTAAGTTTTGCAGACGTGGTGGCGGGACGTGGTCGTCATAGTCCTGAAGTATGGGTCCATCGCCTCAAGGGTATATTCCGGACGGGCAGGGTAGAACCACAATACGCAGTGTGTTCAGTCGTGCTAATGATTTACGGAACAAGAGCGAGGCCGACAAGTCGGAAGACTTGTCGGCCTCGTGTATGTCGGAGATGCCGAAGTGCGAATCACTTCAGAGCAGCCTGTACAGCGTCGTTGGGCACCATTTCCTCTTTGAAGATATAAGCGCCTGTCTTGGGAGACTTCTCCATTTTGATGACTTTGCTATAGGTGCGTCCTTCGCCTTTCTGAAGAGACGCCACGGTTTTCTTTGCCATAGTTCAGATGCTTATTTGATTTCTTTGTGGATGGTCATTTTTTTCAGGATGGGGTTGTATTTCTTCAACTCCAGACGTCCCGGGGTGTTTTTGCGGTTTTTTGTAGTGATGTAACGTGACATACCGGGCATGCCGCTTGCCTTATGTTCGGTGCACTCGAGAATCACTTGCACTCGATTGCCTTTAGCTTTCTTTGCCATAGTTGGATTATGTGATTGATTGCTTTATGCGGGAGATTGCGCTGGAGGCGAGTAGGCTCGCCGCGCCTGCGTGTGGCTCCTCTTAGAGTGAAAGGATATTGATGTTTCTGAAGTCAAGATTGCCTTCAGCCTCAGCCTTCTTGAGGGCAGCGTTGAGACCGATTTTGTTGATGGTGCGGAGTGCGTGAGCCGATACAGTAAGCTCAATCCACATATCCTGCTCTACCCAGTAGAATTTCTTCTTGTGCAGGTTAACCTCGAATTTGCGCTTTGTGCGGCGCTTAGAGTGAGAGACATTGTTACCCACCTGGGTCTTCTTGCCTGTTATCTGACAAACTTTTGACATGGCTGTTTGGTTTCTGAATTGATTTTAAAAACTCGAAATGTGAAATCCATGGCCGCCATCTCAGTTCTCATATCGCCCCTAAGTGCATCATTCTCAGAAGCTTTAAAGGATGTGCCACAAAAATCGTTGCAAAGTTACACATTATCGGTGAATTATGCAAGTGATTGGGTGGATTTTTTTGAGCTGTTTTTTTGAACAGCCGGGGTCTCCGGGCTGACCATCCGGCTGACACGTGCGATGTGCGGAAGTCTGAGTGGAGTGTGCCGGGGTGTCGACGGGGGATTATGTGAAGGCGAAAGAGGCGGGGAATGGAATTTTACGGCAACAGATTATCTCTCGATTCGAAAAAAAATAGTAATTTTGCACGAATATATGGAGTCGGGCGGACGCGCTCCGCCGTGGCGGCTCCGTATCAGCAAAACGAGCATCATAATGAACGCAATATTAGGAATAGAATCATCGTGCGACGACACTTCGGCTGCTGTGATAATCGACGGAGTGCTGCGCAGCAACGTCATAGCCAGTCAGAAGGTGCATGAGGCCTACGGCGGAGTCGTGCCTGAGCTTGCATCGCGTGCGCATCAGCAGAACATACTGCCGGTGGTGAGTGAGGCTATACGCCAGGCCGGCATAACCAAAGAGCAGCTTACGGCCATTGCCTATACCCGCGGACCGGGGCTGATGGGGTCGCTCCTTGTCGGCACGAGTTTTGCCAAAGGGATGGCGCTCGGGCTTGGCATCCCGCTGATCGACGTCAATCATCTTCAGGCTCATGCTCTGGCTCATTTCGTAAAAGAGAGCGAGGCCGACGAAGTGCCCGAATTCCCCTATATGTGTCTTCTCGTGTCGGGTGGCAACTCACAGATAATTATGGTACGCTCGGCCGACGACATGGAGATAATAGGGCGCACCATCGATGATGCTGCCGGCGAGGCGTTCGACAAATGCGCCAAAGTGATGGGCCTACCTTATCCGGGCGGCTCTCATATCGACCGTCTGGCCGCCGAGGGAGACCCGAAGGCATTTAAATTCAGCAAACCGCATATCGACGGGCTGGACTACTCATTCTCCGGACTGAAGACCAGTTTCCTTTATACCCTCCGCGACAACCTGCGTCAGGACCCTGACTTCATAGAGCGGCGCAAAGCCGACCTTGCAGCCTCTCTGCAGCACACTATAATAGAGATACTGCTCGACAAGCTGAAGAAAGCCGTGGCGATTCACAAACCGAAGCATCTCGCCATCGGCGGGGGGGTGTCGGCCAATTCCGGCGTGCGCGAAGCGATAGCGGCATTCTGTGCCGACCGCCGCATACGGGCATGGATTCCGAAGCGCAGTTTCACCACCGACAATGCGGCCATGGTGGCCATGGCCGGAGCAATGCGCATCAAACCTGGAGAACGCGGCGACCTCTCGCTCCCTCCCTACGCCCGCACCGAGCTTTGAGCCGCACAGCATATATATAATACATCACCTCACCGACAGACACATAGAAGAAGTCATGCAGCAGTTTAAAGAGACACGCCATGTGGTGATATATGGCTACACCCACGAAGAACTGAACCGGGTGCTCCGTCACTTTGAGGAGCAGTTGCCCGAATACATACGTCTCACGATCGACAACGACCATCTTGTGACGCGAGTCACCCTGACAGGCATCAGCACCGGAGTGGAACTACTACGTTTCAAGATGAACAAATATCATCGCAATCTCAATGATATATTCACCACCGACATCGTGGCGATGGACGACTACACGCCGGCCGAAGTGTTGGGGGGGCTGCTGCGCGAGCGCGAGCTCACAGTGGCTTTCGCCGAGAGCTGTACGGGGGGTAATCTGGCCCATCGCATCACGCAGGTGCCCGGTTCATCGGCCTATTTTCTGGGCAGTGTCGTAAGTTACTCCAACGATGTGAAGGCCAACGTCCTTGGCGTGTCGCGCGGCAATCTGGGACAGTACGGCGCTGTCAGCCGACAGGTAGTGGGGGAGATGGCAGAAGGGGTGACACGCCTGATGCACACCGATTGCGCCATCGCCACATCCGGGATAGCCGGACCCGACGGCGGGACACGCCAGAAGCCGGTGGGCACCGTATGGATGGCGGCCAAAGTGCAGGATAAGACAGTGACCGAGTGCATGCACTTTAGCGGCGACAGAAACACAGTGATAGAATCTGCCACCAATCATGCTTTGGTGATGCTGATCAACCTGCTGCGCAACTCCTACGAAGCCCCTGAGGATTTCAACGACGAGTGAACCCTCACGACGCTGGCATTTACTATGCCCGCGTCATTGCCCGTGACAAGGCTATACAGTCGCGGCGCCCGAAGCGATTCCGCCTGCTGCGACAGCGACAACAATAACGACAACTATTACACAAGAGTACCCCAAACGGAGTGAGCACCAAGGATAAATGGCTCTGGACATACAGGGTGGTGAGAAGTCTGCTTTTCACCGCCATTGCTGTCGTGGCCGTGCTATATGTCGGACTGTATGTGACACTCTCTGTGCCGTCGGTGCAGGAAAAAGTACGCCAAGTCGCTTGTGAAGAGCTGTCGGCTCTCGTGGGAAGCCGGGTGGAAATAGGGGATGTCACAATCAATCCTTTCAACGAGGTGGTGGTGCGTGATCTTATCCTCTACCAACCTCAGCCCGACGGCAGGCAATGTCTGTATGTTGAAAAAGTCGGAGCCGGAATAAGCATCTGGGATCTCCTTGCCCATCGACGGGTCATCATAACCTATGCCGAACTTATCGGTCTGCAGGGCGATGTGTGGCAGAGCAGCGAAGGCGCACCGCTCAACATCCGGTTTGTCATCGACGCATTCGCTCCGAAAGAGAAAAATAAGCCCCCGACGAAATTTGACCTGTGTATCCGCAACATCGTGATACGCAAAAGCGCGCTTTCATTCCATCGCCAGTGGCAACCGCAGCGCACCGACCGCGCAATCGACTTCAATCATATCAGTCTCACCGGACTCAATGCCGATGTGGCGCTTCCGCGTCTGTCAGACGAGTGTGTCGACATCGACCTGCGCCGTCTTGCGCTGACCATTAACGAGTCGCTTGAGATTCGCCGTCTGGCAATGCGCGCAGTCATTGAGCACGGCGACATATCGATAGCCGACTTCTCGCTCAATCTCCCCAACACCCGCATCACACTGAGCGACATCACTCTGCCATTGGGACACTACGGCGGTGATATACGCCGGATGTTAGGCGAACGCACATTCGACGTCAAGGTGAGGGGCGAACATCTTGTGCCGGCTGAGTTTGCCGGATTCCTGCCGGGACTGTCGTCACTGCAGACTCCCTTCACCCTGGCACTCGATGCCTCCGGCAATATCGAAGGTATAGACCTCACGTCTCTTACACTCGAGAATCCGTATGAGGATTTAAGACTCAATGTGGAAAATGCCGCACTCCGACGGGGAGAAAAGGGTTATACAAATCTGAGCCTCCCCGGGCTCACTCTTCATGCCGGCCACCATATCATCACTACCATAGCAGAGATGGCGGCACCTTCGGGCCGGATGGCCACGCTGCTTGGCGGAGCGGCTCCTCTTGACATCACTGCGGAGGGAGAGGGGGCGCTCGACCGCCGCAGCGGGAATGCACGCATCACCATCGACAGCAGTTACGGAGCCATCGAACTTACAGCCTCAGCCGCGAGTGCCGCCGGTGGGGCGACGAGTCTGCGCACAGCCTTCTCGACCGAAGGGATTGCAACCGACAGGATTTCGGGCGACTCGCGGTTGAGGACAGTCGTGGTCAGCGGTCATGCAGAAGGGATTCTCAATCCCGGGGCACATGGCGCTGTCACGGCTCATGTGGCCGACGGGAAGGGCGTGGCGCTCATCGAAAGGCTCAACCGGATGCTGCCGGAGTTAAGAGCGGAAATAGAGGTGGCATCGGCTGAAATCAACGGATATGCGCTGAAAGACCTCGCGGTGAGTGTCGACAAGAATCCGGATTCCATGGTGGTAGCGGTCGGATGTGACGACGAGAATTTCCGGATATCATTAAATGGCGAGCTGCATCCCGCCGGAGCAAAGACTTCGCTGCAGCTTGGCGCCGACATACAGCATGTCTATCCGCAGGTGCTTGTGCCATTGGGTGGCAGGCTTCGCGACTGTGTCATATCCGGAGAGATGAATCTGGATATAGCCGGGCTTACACCGGATGCGCTGCATGGCAGCTTTAGCATCGACAATCTGCGTCTTCAGCCATTGGGACACGGCCGCTCTCCACTTACACTGCGGCATCTTGGGCTATTCGCATCAGAAGATTCCGCTGACGGACTGCGCCGTTACACTCTTGATTCGGACTGGATACAGGGAAATGTGGCGGGCGATTTCCGTCCGTCGCAACTGCCGGGAATAGTGCGTACGCTTATTGCCGGTGTCATGCCTGCCTCATCGGCAATAAATCCTGACAGTGCGGCAGGCGCAACGCATCGCGCGGCAGCATATGACGCATCTGAAGCCGACACACATCATAATAATGCAGTTCCTGCGGCCGACAACTGGCTGGAATATGACTTCAGAGTGATGCGGGGCGGCAGCTGGATGGATTTTTTCAGTCTTCCAGTCAGACTGCTTTATGAGGCAGATATATATGGAGAGCTTAATGAAGCCGAGGGATTGCTGACATTCGGTTTCCGCGCGCCCTACATACAGCAGGGGCGCGACAAGCTTATACAGCAGACGCGTCTTGACGCCCGGATAGCAGATGGCGAAGGGACAATGGATTTCTATTCAAGCATACCGACCAAGAAGGGGGTGCTCGACCTTGACGCCGACCTTCGTGCAAGGGGTGGAGAATACGACCTGCTGCTTGGATTCAACAAGGAGAAGCTGGGAGCATTTTATGGAGACATGCATCTCCTCGCCGCACTGGCGCCGGCACTCAATGCCACCGGACAGGTAGTGACCGCCTCCATCCTTCCGACTACACTCTGGCTCAATGGCGCCGGCTGGGAGATAGGGGAGGCCTCGATAAAATATGAGGACAGTCAGATTGATGTGACTGGATTTTCGGTATCGCATGCCGACCAGTTTGTCACTATCGACGGAGTGGCCTCGGCTGATCCTGAGAGTGAAATCAACGTCCGACTGCATGACATTGACCTCGACTACATATTCGACACGCTCAATATCAACTATGTGGCCTTTGGAGGGCATGCCACGGGCGAGGCCGTGGGGCGCGGCCTGCTGTCGGGGCATCCGGAGGCATATACGCGCCGACTTAGCGTCAAAGACCTGAGCTACAACCATGCTGTGCTTGGTGACGGCGACCTTCGCGGAGACTTCGATGCCGAGGCCAGGAGAGTGGGTATCCGGGCCGATATATCAGAGTCGGGACGCCGTGTGGCCCTTATCGACGGTGGGATATGGCTCGGACGCGACTCGCTGTCGTTCGGAGTGGATGCCGACAAGGTGCGTATCGGGTTTCTTCAGACATTTATGTCTGCCTTCTCGTCGAAAGTGGACGGGAGGGCATCCGGGCGAGCCAAACTATTCGGCACATTCAAGGATATCGATATGGAAGGCAGGCTTTATGCCGATACAATCAGTCTGAAGATAGACTATACCAACGTCACTTACTGTGGCAGGGACTCTGTATGGATTGCTCCGGGACGCATCACCATCCCCTCCTTCCGTCTTCATGACTCCTACGGCAACTCCGCTACACTGGATGGCACACTGAACCACAACTATTTCCATGACCCGACCTTCCGGTTCAACATCAGCAATGCCCGCAATCTTCTTGTCTATGATACCGACGCCACAATGAATCCCATATGGTACGGGCGCATCTTCGGCACCGGAAGCGGACGGATTATCGGACGCCCGGGCTACGTGGGTATTCTGGCCGACATGACCACCGTAGGTCAGTCAGCCTTCACATTCGTGCTCACTGACTCGCAGGAGGCGCTCGACTATAAATTCCTTACCTTTACCGACCGCCGCAAAGAGGCGCGGCTTCAGGAGGAAGCAGCCGACCCGGAAAGTCCCGACGAGATAGTGGCCGCCTTCAACCGGAAAGTGGCCGAAGAGGCTGCCGACGAATCGGTGTTCGCCATGGACATCCGCGCCACAATCACACCGTCGGCGCGGCTGGCGATAGTGATGGATCCGGTGGCAGGCGACAAAATCACTTCACATGGAGGCGGGGCGATGAACCTGACCTACAACTCAGCGTCGAACGACATCAAGATGTATGGCAAATACACTCTAAGCGAGGGCACCTACAATTTCTCTCTTCAGGACCTGATACTTAAAGACTTCATTATAAAACCCGGAAGTAGCATATCATTCAACGGAGATCCGCTTAACGGATTGCTCGACATCCGGGCGGCCTACCGTGTGAACACCAATCTGACTGACCTTGACAAAAGCTTCGCCACCGACCATGACCTAAACCGCACGAATGTGCCTGTCGATGCGATGCTGCTTGTGAAGGGGGAGATGACGCAACCCGACATCAGTTTCGACATTGAATTGCCGACACTCAACGATGAGGTGGCCCAGAAGGTGCGAAGCATCATATCGTCGGAAGATATGATGAACCGCCAGATAATCTATCTGCTGGCACTCAATCGTTTCTACACCCCTGAATATATGGGTGGCGGCAACAGTGGAGGCGAGTGGGCCTCTGTGGCCTCATCGACATTGTCGTCGCAGCTCACAAATATGCTCGGACAGCTGACCGACAAAATCAACATAGCGCCGTCGCTGCGTTCCGACAAAGGTGATTTCTCCGATCTGGAGGTAGACCTCGCTCTATCATCGCGCCTCTTCAACAACCGCCTGCTCATCAACGGCAACTTCGGATACCGCGACCGCACATCGAGCAGCTCCACCTTTATCGGCGACTTCGACATAGAGTATCTGCTCACCCGCAGCGGCAGTGTGCGACTCAAAGCCTATAATCATTTCAACGACCAGAACTATTATCTCAAATCCGCGCTCACCACTCAAGGACTCGGAGTGGCATGGCGCAAGGATTTTGACCGTCTTTTCAAGCGCCGCCGCAAGAGTGGCAATGCATCTGACTCTTCGCCTGAGCGTGCGCCCCATTCTGAGTCAGGGCGCGACGACGGCGTGCCGATGCTCCCTGAAGAATCCGACAGCATTCCGCTTCCGGAAGAAACTTCAGTGACTGTCAGGTCAGAAGAAGAATAGAAGTGTCGGCAGGATTAGACTTTTTTAATCATTATGCAGCTATTTTCACCGAACAGATAGTGAGTCGGAGGTGTTTTAATATCGGATTCCGGCAAGAGACAAGGTCGTCATCCCCTCCCTCAGGAGGACAGAGTGGAGCCACACCCCGCCGGCATCTGAAGAATACTATAAAAAACACATAATTATGTCAGACAAAAAATCATACTACGTCAACATGATTGAGGCCAAGGACGGCAAGATGAAAGAAGTGCTTGATTTCAATTTCGGCGGACATCATGACATCGCGGCAATGGTCGAAAAGACAAAGGCTGCAGGGCTATTCGCCAAAGACAAGCATGCCAAGGAGTTTGTTCTCGCCATGAGATTTATGCACCACGTAATCAAAAAGAACCCCGATTCGGCACTTTTTAGCGAATTCGGTACCCAGTTCGAAGCCTTCAAGAAGAATGTCAAGGCACAGCTTGGCTGCGGCTGTGACTGCTCGGAAAAGTAAACAGCTGAATCAGATTCTGCTCCGTCAAAAAGGGAGCGCATCGACAACGAGTAATATCCAAAAGCTCGACCGACCCGCCAAGGCATATATGCCCGGTGGGTCGGTCTTTTTTTTGTGTGCGATATGCGGGCATATGAAAGCAACAGACGCTTCCCCGAATCCGGAGAAGCGTCTGGGTTATGGCATTTCCTGCGGCGCTGACGGTGTCGGAAACAGGATTATTTGAAGAGATATTGCGAAGAGATTGACTGATTGTTGTGGATGCGGCGGATTGTGTCGGCAAAGAGTTTTGCCACAGGGAGCACCACAGCTTTATTGTTGTCCTTCACGTAAGGGATAGAGTCGGTGAAGATGATTTCAGTCAGGCCGGATGAGAGCACGCGGTCGGTTGCGGGATCCGACATCACGGGGTGCGAGCAGAGCGCGCGCACAGACTTTGCGCCGAAGCTGAGGAGCAGGTCGGCAGCCTTGGTGATGGTGCCGGCAGTGTCGACGATATCATCGATAAGCACAACATTCTTACCCTCCACATCGCCGATGACAGTCATTTTCTCCACGACATTCGCCTTGGCGCGCTGCTTGTGGCAGAGCACGAGAGGCACATCGAAGTATTTTGCATAAGAATTGGCGCGTTTCGCACCGCCGACGTCGGGCGAAGCTATTACCATCTCCTTGAGATGCAGGCTCTCCAGATAGGGGATGAAGATAGAGGAAGCGTAGAGATGGTCGACCGGGACATTGAAGAATCCCTGAATCTGGTCGGCATGGAGGTCCATGGTGATCAGGCGGTCGATGCCGGCCACACTCAGCAGATCGGCCACCAGTTTGGCGGCGATAGAGACACGCGGCTTATCCTTGCGGTCCTGGCGTGCCCATCCGAAATATGGGAGCACGGCGATGATTTTTCCTGCTGATGCGCGTTTGGCGGCATCAATCATCAGGAGAAGCTCCATCAGATTGTCGGAGTTGGGGAAAGTGCTCTGCACAAGATACACCTCCGCACCACGGATTGATTCCTCAAAACCTACCTCGAATTCACCGTCGGCAAAACGTTCTACTTTCATCTTGCCGAGTTCGATGCCGAGATCCTTGCAGATCGCCTCGCCGAGATACTGGCTGTTGGTGCCTGCAAACACCTTGATGGGGGGAAGACTATTGCTCATAATCAAAGAAAAAAATATGATGATGAAAAATTCTTATCATTGTCGGGAAACAGCCGGAGAAGCGTGCACTCCGTCATGTGTGCCGGAATCCGGAGAGAGAATGCGGGAAGCCGGGGCTGATTGAGCATCGCGCAGCGGCTTGATGGCGACAGCCTCTCCCCGCAGCGGGAGTATGGCGGCGTTGCGGGCAGGAATGCGCAGTCGCATCGGTTCGGTGCGGGAGAGTAGCAGAGAGGCGGGACGCTCCCAAAGAAGGTCGCGGGTGGAGATATTGCCCTCATGCAGACGAGCCATGTCGAATGCAAGTTCAGGAATGCGTAATGTCAGGTCGACATCATTATCTGCGAAGTTGACACATATCAGCATCGCCTCCTCGTCCGAATGGCGCAGGAAGCAGAAACAATGGTGAGGGTCGAATCCTTCGTGTCCGAGATTTGCATACATCAGGTCGAAGAACGCGCCTTGGCGCAGAGCCTGACGCTCATTGATAAGATTGAGCACCCGGGCATACAGATTTCTAAGCCATTTCTCATGCGCATTGAGCTTGCTGGTGTGGCATTTTCCGTTGTCATACCATCGGCGCATCGTGTCGTAGCTCCAGTAGTCGAAGATTGTGGAGCGGTTGTTATATCCAGCAAATCCCTCGTTCTCGCGGGCCGACTCTCCTAATTCCTGGCCGTAATATATCATGACTGGTCCGGATGAAATCATGGAGCTGACCACGAGATGTGGCACTACGCGTGTCGGGTCGCCTGCGAATTCCACCGATCCGAAGCGCACCTCATCATGATTTTCGAGGAAGTTGAGCATCCTGTCGCCGATACCGTCTACAGTCTGCCATGCCGACGTAAGCTGGGCAGCCGAATAGTTCCAGCGTTCGATGCCCACCAGTTTGTCGTAGAGGTTTACTTTATCGTAGAGATAGTCGAAACATCCGTATCCGAGGAATGGGCGGTAAAGACCCACATCATAGATTTCGCCGATAAATACCACGTCGGGATAATCCTGCTTCACCTGAGGAATAGCCCAGTGCCAGAAAGGAAGAGGCACCATGAATACCATGTCGCAACGGAATCCGTCGATACCCTTAGAGGCCCAGAACCGGAGTATATGCAGCATCTTTAGCCAAGTGTTGGGCAGAGGATCGAAATGGTCGGTATTGTTGTCGAAGTCATGGCCGTAGTTGAGTTTTACGGTCTCATACCAGTCATTGCGGCTGCAGAAAGGGGAAAAACAGTCGTTGCCGGTGGCCTTCGCAGGAAATTCCACATAAGGCCGAGTGCCCGGCGCCGCGATATCGAATCCGGGAGCAAACTGCTGGTTGGTGGCGTAATAGTAGTTGTTGGAGGCGAGGAAGTGCATCGTTGTGTCGTCATCGGCACCGAAGTCACGGATTCCCGCCGGAGCCACATCTGAATGGTATTGGCGGGCCGTGTGGTTGGGTACGAAATCAATGAGCACCTTCATCCCGGCATTATGTATACGCTTCACGCAGTCTTCAAACTCCTCCATACGGCGTTCGGGGTCGACGGCGATAGCCGGGTCAATATCGTAATAATCCTTAATTGCATAAGGAGAGCCGGCCTCCCCCTTGACCACATTCGGATTGTCGGCGGGTATTCCCCATCTGGAGAAATCCGATTTAGTGGCGTGTTCGATGACTCCAGTGAGCCAGATACAGTTGACGCCCATTTCCTTCAGCGAATTCAGAAGGGTGGGCGTATAGTCGGCAAGTCGGCCAGACCCATTGTCGTCGAGCGTGCCGGCAAAACGATTGTTGGAATTGGTATTTGTAAATATGCGGGGGAAAGTCTGGTAGATTACCGGACGCTCCTTGCCACGGCCAATTTCAATATCTTTATGTAATGAGTCGTTCATCAGTTCAGTTTTTCTTTCGGTTAGGTTTTTCGAGAGCCTCCTCGATTACCTTGCATGTGGCATCGTATCCCACCCTTACGGCTTCGCGCAGGGCGGAGAGGTCGAAAGTGCCGAAACGTGTGCCCGGAGAGCGCACCACGTAGTCGCACAGTTCCAGATCCTGAAGTGTGTTTGATTTCGACATCAGGCTGTAGGTGCGCATTGTGATGTCGAGCAGAGTTCCCTTGTAGTGATAGTCGCGGTCGAGAGGGGCGCAATTGAGTCCGTATAGCGTATGACAGTGCTTGCGGATCGCCCAGGCCGGAAGATTCCGCAATACACCCCCGTCGACGTAATTGACACCGTTGATTCTTACGGGATGAAAAATGATGGGTATGCTGCAAGATGCTATTACCCGGGGCACTATAGCCCCCTTCGACCATCCGACAGACTTCCCGGCATCGATATCGGTGGCGCATACTACGGTTGGAATCGAGAGTTCCTCGAGATTCTTCACCGGGAGCCAGCTGTCGAGCAGTTTTGCGAACCGGTCCATTTTGAAGAACCCTGACTTCGGAAGAGTCACCTCGGCGAATGCGCCGAACGAGTCATACTCTTCGAAGCATGCCATCATATCGTTGGGTGTGAGTCCGGCGGCATATAGAGTGCAGGCGATAGAGCCGGCCGAGACGCCAGAGACGATGTCGGGCTTCATGCCGAATGTCTCAAAGGCCATCATGGCACCGATATGCGTGAACCCCTTGGCTCCCCCCCCGCTGAAAGCTATCCCCAGACGGGGAGTGCGGCTATTGAGGCCGATGCGCTCAAGAAGTCCCTCTATTTTGAATGCCATATTAATCGGACGTGATAGTTAATTATTAGCCAATGTATTGCGGACGACATGACTGCGTGTCGGAAAGACGGATGACCGTAGATGTCGTGCAAATACACTGCAAAATTAATAAATCCCTCCTTAAACTGAAAATAAAAGGGGATAATCTTCATCTCTTTTCTGTGAAAAATCAACAGATATCTTATGCTTATGCGCTGCAAAGTGTAGATTCGCATCTAAAAAACGGTGTAGTATGAAGAGACGCAAGGATGTGATGATTGATCTGGTGCGCCCCTCGCGGAGATCTGACCTCACCTGTCGCGACGGAGAAGTGGCTGATTTCTGCAATGTGGAGTGGCTTGAGCCTGACAGTGGGTCGCCAGACTCGGGTAATCCTGACGCATCGGCCCCGTCAAAGGGGGATGTGTCGAAGATATGTGAAGTAGGTCTGATTCCGGAAAATGGTGTGGCTCTTCCTCCAGGGTGCCGGCTGTTGACGCTGCATCGGCCCGACACGTCGGCCGGTGTGCGGCATATCATAGCCATGCAGGCCAACGGGGCATTGTGCTGGCGGCGGATGGATGGGACCGGGAGCTGCCGCAATATTGCCATATGGCCTTCACGTCTTGGCCGGCTGGCCGGAGCCTGGCCATGGCGCGGGATGGTGGTGCTGGCCGGAAGCGAAGGTTTGGGATGGCTCGTGTATGACGCCGTCGCTGATGATTACAGATGGCTTGACTCCCTCCCGGAGGCTCCGGCTGTAAGTATCACTGCCGAGGCCGGAATACTCGACGGCTACGTGCGTATGGCCGGCAATATGCCGGATATAAGTGTGGATGTGAGTCTTGACGGACTCGAAGTTACCGCAGACGGGGTTGCCGCATGGCTGTCGGCCGGCGATTCCAATAGTGTGGAAGAGAGTGTGCGGGAGCGAATATATGAGGCGGTTGGCGGTGAAATCGACCTATATATGTCGGCGGCGCGTTGTGCGGGCATGTGGCTTGCTCCATGCCGTATGGGGGCTGCCTTCGGCACGGCACTCCCGGCACAGCCGCAGGATTGCGGGATTGATTACGAACCTCCCTATGCGAGAGTGGCATCATGGGCGCTGCGCGGCAGCACGCTCGCGCTCGGACTGGAATTTTCGTTGCGGCCTGTATCGCTGAGGGTAAGTTATTCGTATTCCATCATGCAGCGTGCATGGACTTCTGTATTCCCGCATCTGACATTTTATCTCACTCCCGAACAGGAATGGCGCACGGCTTTCGATTCACGGGGCAATCCCGTCACCCGCGTCATATCGCTTACGCGCCTCCCTGCAGGCACATCCGGCACCGCCTTCAGGTTTGCCTCGTGCAGTCGCGCGGCGATGGCTGCACGGCTGGCATCTGTAACTGCCATGCGGAAGAGTCTTGATGTAGGCACGCAGGGGGTGACTGGCGGAATCGCCGCATTACGGCATCCAGATGCCGCCGCGGGTGAGTGGCATCCGGATTTCACTGATTTTCTTCCGGTCAGGGCCGTTGGCGGGGCGCTTACCGACGAGGGGGTGCTCTTGTACGATGGCGGCACGCTGCTCACTCCGATGAAAGAGAACGGAGTGGTATACCGTCATCGCGACCGTATAGCCGATGCTCCTCTTCTGGCCGCGACGCAGGCTACATTGAGGAAGGGAGTCGCGGCCGAGTCGCGGCATGCGCTGTATGTATTCTGTGCCGACGGCATACGCCAGGCCACGTCAGGCGGCGACGGGGGCTACCATAATGCGCGGCTGATCAGTCGTTTTGTGTTGGCCTCCTGCGTGGGGGCATCGCGGCATACAGGAGCTCCGCTTACTGCGGAGTCAGAGTCGGGAATCTGGTTTGTGGCCGATGGAAGATTATGTTTCCTCTCATTGTCGGGAACGGTGACGTCATATGGCATAGACTCCGTTGCAGCGGATGTGGAGAAGGGTGGCATCGCTGTGTCGCGGATGCTGTATGACGGTCGGTCGGCATCGCTGCTGATTGCCACACCGCAGGGAAGATGGATTGCATTCGACACTGCGGGGCGTACCTGGCATGAAGTCGCCGGGGCACCGGTATCAGTCGGGGCTGAGATTATGTCGGATTGCGGAGTGCTCTATACCACTGGCGATGCCGCGGCATCGTTGTGTCGGCTGAGCGTGGCATGGCGGCAAGATGACAATGGCATCGATTCTGAAGGATACAGTGAAACTGCCGTGGTTGGGCAGTCGGCCGGATTGAGTATGATGCAGACTCGCCCCTTGAAGTTGGGCAATCCATTTGGAAAGAAGCGGATATGTGGCGTGGCAGTTACTGCGGCAGCGCATGTGCGTGTGGAGGGGAGTGATGATATGACGGAATGGATATGTGTGGCAGAAGGCTATTCCCCTCTGCGCGGACTTCATCCTGAGGGATTCCGGTTTCACAGGGTTACGCTGATGGCGGACGAGGAGGCAATCGATATGCTTCATATCCTCTCGGTGAGCTATCGTATATGATTCAAGATATCGCCCCGGAGGTGTGGTTGCATGTACTCTTTATTCGTTTCCGCCGTGATGCTTCGGCCGTGACAACAGACCCGGCATAAGAAATGAATTCAGGCCATCCGGATTTCCGGATGGCCTGACTGGCATTTGATTGGCTAAAGTAGCCGTAGATTATTGTCGGTAGCTGAAAAGTGTCGGTTTACCAGATGATGATGCGTTCAGACTCCGGGCGGAACATCGGGTCGCCCTCTGTGATGCCGAATGCTTTGAAGAATGGTGCGATATTCTTGAGCGACACATTCACGCGGTTTTTGCCAAGAGAGTGCACATCGCTGATGGTGAGATTGCGCATCTCGGCTTCACGTATGTTCTGACCCCAAAGGTTAGCATAGTTCATGTAGAAAACCTGAATCGGATCGAATCCGTCGATTTTGGCCTCTTCCGAATTCACATCGACACCTTTTTTCTTCTGAGAGTCAAGGAATGCAGTCATAGCCACGCGTAGGCCGCCCTGGTCGGCGATATTCTCACCCAAAGTGTACTGTCCGTTGGCCATCAGACCCGGGAGCACTTCAACCTGATTGAACTGGTCGGCCAGCCCCTGTGTCATCGAAGCAAAAGCCTCGGCGTCCTCGGAAGTCCACCAGTTGACCATATTGCCGGCTGCGTCGAAATTGCAACCCTGGTCGTCGAATCCGTGAGTAAGCTCATGCCCGATTACCACGCCGATGCCGCCATAGTTTTCAGCATCGCTTGCATCGGGATCGAAGAAGGGAGCCTGAAGAATGCCGGCCGGGAATACGATTTCATTGTTGAGCGGGTTGTAGTAGGCATTGATTGTCTGCGGAGTCATGCCCCATTCGGAACGGTCGACGGGTTTGCCCCATTTCTGAAGGTGGTCGTTGACCTGCCACATAGTGGCGTTGTGGATATTGTCGTAGTAAGAGAGCTCGGGGTCGATTTCAAGAGTAGAATAATCCTTCCAGTTGTCGGGATATCCGATTTTGACAGTGATGGCGTTGAGCTTCTTGATGGCATTGAGCTTCGTGTCGTCGCTCATCCATGGGAGATTGATGATATGTTTGCCGAGAGCAGTGCGAAGATTCTCCACCAGCCCCTCCATATATACTTTAGAGGATTCAGGGAAATACTCTTCTACATAGAGCTGGCCTACAGCCTCGCCGAGTTTGCTTTCCACCGCGCCAAGCGAACGCTTCCAGCGCGGCTGCATTTTCTGCACGCCGCTGATTACCTTGTTGAATTCAAAGTTGGCATTGGTGAAGTCGTCGCTCAGTGCGCCCGAAGCCCCGCTCAGGAATTCCCAGAGATAGTAGTCCTTGAGTTCGCGGGGGGAGAGAGAGCTGTAGAGCTTGTTGGCCTGGCCGACAGTGTTCATCTCGGTTACGATAAACTGCTTCGGAGTCTCGATTCCCATGGTTTCGACAAAGAAACGATCCCAGGGGAATGCCGGGTAATTCTGCTTCACCCATTCGAGCGAACGCACATTGTTCATGGCGTTGAGATTGCGTGTCTGTTCGCGTGTCCATGTGGAGTCAGCGAGCAGAGTCTCCACTTTCAGTACGTTGGATGCGATTCGCGAAGCGTCTTTTTTGGAGAAGCCGGCGAGCTGCATCTGCTTGCGGATGAGGTTGGTATATGCCTTGCGCACCTTTGAGTTGTCGGCATCGGTCTTAAGATAATAGTCGCGGTCGCCCATCCCGAGACCTGTTGAACCGATATACATGGCATACTGCGAGGAGTTGTTGAGGTCTTCCTGGATTCCGATGCCTACGAGCGGAGCGCCGTATTCCTTGTGCATCCAGAGGAATAGATCGTCCATCTGCTCAGGAGTGGCCGAATCGATTTTGCGAAGCTGCGCCTGCACCGGCTGTGCGCCGAGCTTGTTGCGGCGCACGGAATCCATGGCAGTCTCATAAAGAGCTGCGATCTTGTAGGCCACGGTGCCCTTCTGAGGGTTGGTGGAAGCCAGATTGGTCACGATGCGTCGCACTCTGTTCTTGCTCGAATCATCGAGGATGTTGAACTTTCCATAGCGGGCGTGTTCAGGAGTGAGGGGGTTCGCATCCATCCAGCGCTGGTTGACATGACGGTAGAAATCCTCTTTTGCGGGGATACTGTTGTCAATCTCATCGGCAGTGATGCTTTTGAGATGTTCTGCTGATGCTGTCATGCTGACAGCTGCGAGAGCAGAAAGCAGTAGAATACTTTTCATTAAGTTGTATTGTTTAAAGGTTCTTAATCGAAGATTGATTCCGTTTGGGCCTTTTGAGGGTTATGCCTGTGCCGTCACTGCGGGAGTAGGAGGGGGGTAGGCAAGGGCTGCGTTGAGGTGAGGCGATATCGCGGCCGAGTGGGAGAGAGAACCTGTGCTATACAGGCCAGTCGGATTAAAACGTCTGATTGCAAAGTTAATCAAATATTTTAAAGCTGCAAAGGGATTGGTGGGCTACATGCATCCGGTCATGGTGGAAATCTTTCGGCAAGTCTCATCCCACTCCTCTTCTGGGATCGAATCACGTGTGATTCCCCCTCCGGCATATAGCCATGCCATATGGGAGCTGACATCAAGGCGTGCGCTTCGCAGATTGACGTAGGCTTTCGTAGCCTCAGCTGTATGAAACCCTACCACTCCACCGTAGCATCCGCGAGGATTGGCCTCATGGGCATTGATATAGTCTGCGGCCTCGCGCTGCGGGAATCCGCTTAGCGCCGGGGTCGGGGATAGGCGACGTATAAGAGTATCGGTGAGGATATCGAGTTTTTGACGTTGCTTATCGCTGAATGCGGGGGGCATCTCCACTTTGGGGAAAGAGGCGGAGATGTAGTTGCAGATATGTTCTATCTTTCCGGCGGGATGCGTGAAGGTGTCGGAAATTTCCGGGTCGAGCCCCTCCTCACGTAGAATGGAGAGTATGAAATCCGCCACAATCTTCTGTTCCTCGATATTCTTGCTGTCCCAGGGTGTTCCGGCCGGCGTGCCGGAGGGTCTTGTGCCGGCCAGAGCTACGGTGTGGATTCCGCGTGGCGACACATCAAGGAGCAGTTCGGGCGATGCCCCGATCCATGTGCCGGTCATGGTTGTGGAGAATAGAAACACGCAGGCCTGAGGGTGGGCGAGGCAGAGACGGTCGTATATTTCAGCCGGAGACACTGACATCCGGAGACTGCTCACGCGGGCGGCAATTATTTTATGGTGTGCCACCGGAGAATCACCATCCAGCGTCCGCAGCAAAGAGCGGATATCCTCCACAAGTCGCAGATGGGTCTGCCTGGAGGTGGATGTGAGTCGCGGAGGGAGTCGGGAGTCGTTGGCCTCACAGATGGCATCGGTCATATGTGCGTCGGCCGGCCGGATGTCGGCCGTCACAGGAATGCCGTATAACGGGGCGTCGATGCCGAATTGCGAGAAGAAGAAACCGTTGTCGGGCAATCCCTCGGTGAGCTCTTCAGCTATGCCGGAAAATATGATTCTGAGTCCGTCATCAAATTTATTTGAGACAGCGCCTGACGTCGGGAATGCGATTCTGAATAGATTCATAAGCAGCCGGCAGGAATGAAATATTACGGGTCAGGATTATTAGTCGCTGCTTACCTGTCGGCCGATAAGTTCGAATGGTTCGGCGGCAGTGATGATTACATCGACAAATTCACCGGGACGGGCCGTGCAGTCTCTGACGAGCACTTCCGGGTCGACTTCCGGCGAGTCCCATTGGGTGCGTCCTATGGCGTAGTCGTCAGGGGAGTCGGCATTATTTTTTTCTATGAGCACGCGCAGAGTCTGTCCGATGAGCTGTGTATTGAGTTCGAGCGATATTTCTTCCTGCAGGTCCATAAGGCGTTGCAGACGCTCTTGCTTCACATCTTCGGGTATTGAATCCTCAAGATGCCGTGCACTCCATGTGTCGTCTTCCTCACAATAAGCGAATGCCCCCATGCGGTCGAATCTCTGGGTGCGCACAAAGTCCATCAGCTCATCAAATTCCTTTTCACCTTCGCCGGGGAATCCGGTCATCAGAGTGGTGCGCAGGCGTATCCCGGGCACACGCCGGCGTATTTCATCAAGCAGGCGCAGAGTGCCTTCCTTGTCGATGTGCCGACGCATATTGGATAGCACCGGGTCGGCAATATGTTGCAGGGCGATATCAAGATAGTTGCATATGTTATGCCTACGGCGCATTACATCGAGAATATCCATCGGGAAGTCGGCCGGATATGCGTAATGCAGGCGAATCCATTCCACACCGTGGATGTCGGCTATCTCATCGAGCAACTGTGCCAGCTGAGAGGACCCTGAGAGATCAAGACCATAAGAAGAAAGGTCCTGAGCGATGATATTGAATTCCTTTACTCCCTGGGCCACGAGCTCACGGACTTCCTCAAGGATTTCCGCACGCGGGCGGGATTTATGGCGCCCTGTGATAAGAGGAATCGCACAGAAGGCACAGAAACGGTTGCACCCTTCCGAAATCTTGAGATATGCGCTCCAGAGGGGGGTGGTCAGCTTGCGTTCCCAAGGGCGAGGGTGAACCGTATCAACAGAGCGGTCGGGGAGCTCATCAATGAATAGATTCCAGTTGAACTTGCCATACCAGCGGTCGACCTCGCCGATTTCCTCTGTCAGTTCGGCGAGATATCGCTCCGCGAGGCATCCCATTACAGCGATATGGCCGATACGGCCTTCGCTTTTTGCCTCGGCCAGCTGGAGAATAAGATTGATTGATTCCTCCTTGGCATCGCCGATAAATCCGCAGGTGTTGACCATCACCCATTCGCCGCAAGGGGCATCTGAGTCATGGACGGTATGGTAACCTTTTGCCTGCAGCCGGCGCAAGAGGCGTTCGGAGTCGACAAGATTCTTGGAGCAACCCATGGATATTACATCCACCCGCCCCATGGTGAAGAGAGGTTGTACAGAGGTATCAACCATTTGACTTAAAGAGGGATTTTACAAATTGCTTGGGTTCGAATATCTGCAGGTCATCGATTTTCTCACCCAGACCGATGTATTTGATAGGGATATTAAGCTTGTTGGAGATGCCGATTACGACCCCCCCCTTTGCCGTGCCGTCGAGTTTGGTTACGGCCAGATCTGTGACTTTGGTGACCGAAGCGAACTGTCGCGCCTGCTCATAGGCGTTCTGTCCTGTAGAGCCGTCAAGCACGAGCAGCACTTCCTGCGGAGCTTCGGGCACGACACGTTGCATTACTCTCGACACCTTTTCGAGTTCCTTCATCAGATTGACCTTATTGTGGAGGCGTCCGGCAGTGTCGACAATCACCACATCGGCACCCTGTGCCTTGGCGGCATTGATGGTGTCGAAAGCCACGGCGGCTGGGTCGGAACCCATCTTCTGGCAGATTACGGTGACACCTGCGCGTTCGCCCCAGGTCTGGAGCTGTTCGATTGCGGCGGCACGATAGGTGTCGGCTGCTCCGAGGAATACCTTATTGCCGGCCATGGCATACTGGTGAGCGAGCTTGCCGATGGTAGTGGTCTTTCCCACTCCATTGACGCCGACCACGAGAATCACATAGGGCTTAGAGTCGGCAGGCACTTCGAAATCGCCGAGTTCCGGAGTGTCTCTGTGGACCGGGGCCAGCATATCGGCCACTTCTTCGGCAAGAAGATTGTGGAGTTCGGAAGTAGAGACATATTTGTCACGGGCCACCCGGTCCTGAATCCGCCTGATTATGTCGAGAGTGGTGTCGACACCTACATCGGATGTGATGAACACTTCTTCGAGATTGTCAAGCACTTCATCGTCAATCGTGGATTTGCCGGCAACTGCACGGGTGATTTTCTCCCATACGCCCTGTTTTGTCTTTTCAAGACCCTGGTCGAGCTTCTCCTGTTTCTTCTCACGGGAGAAAAGTCTGTTAAATAGTCCCATGTTTATTCGGTTTTTGTTTGTCTGTTACAAAATTACTCCAAAATACTTGGATATGCAAATCAGATATGTAGATGATGGCGCTCATGCATGTCGATGATGCGTTGGTTGGACGAGCCTCTGAACAGAAGGTCAGGATCGCGGAGAGTAGTTATGAAAGGCCCATCCACAATTGTGTCGACCTCTGTCACGGCTTCGGCCAGCAGGGGGTCGGCCTCTATCTGCTCGATGGTATATCCGGTGTATAACCATACGCTTTTCCCTCTCTCCTTGATGGCATGAATGAGCGCCGGGAGGGTGTGAGGGTGCATAAGAGGGTCGCCACCGGTGAGAGTGACATTGAAGTCCTCGTCGTCGATCACTTCCATTATTTCATCGAGAGTCATTGTCACACCCCCCTTGAAATCCCATGAATCAGGGTTGTGGCAACCGGGGCATGCGTGGGTGCATCCTGCCAGATAGATTGAAGTGCGAAGTCCCGGACCATCCACCGTGGTGCCACGGCGGATGTCCAGGACATTGAATACGATGTTGCGGGTCATTAAGAGAGAATCAGCGGATTAATTGCGCGAAGAGATGATGGCGTCGAGAGCCGCCAGAGTCGCGAGGTCGATAATCTCTTCGACAGAGGCACTTGCACCGGTGAAATATATAGGTTTCTTCAGGCCTACCTGCACCGGGCCAATTACCTTTCCGACACCCATGCCGAGCAGCAGCTTATAGCCGATATTTGCCGAGCTGAGGTTCGGGAATATCAGAGTATTGACCTTTTTCCCCTTGATTGTGTTGAAGGGATATGTGGCGTCACGCAGAGCGGTGTTGAGAGCGTAGTCGGCCTGCATTTCGCCATCTACCTGGATTCCAGGATACTTTTCATGGAGAATGCTAACGGCGTTGGCCACGCGTGAAGGTTCCGGGTCGGAACTGTTGGATCCGAAGTTGGAGTAAGAGAGCATTGCCATGACAGGCTCATGGTTGAAGTATCTTACAGCGCGGTCGGTGAGTCGGGCTATGTCGATTAGTGCCGGAGTGTCGGAGACCGGATTGACGGCCGTGTCGGCCAGGAAGTACATCCCGGCGCGGGTGTTCATGATATGCAGAGTGGCGAAGTGGTCGAAACCGTCCTGCATCCCCACGATTGATACCGCACGTTCGGCCATTTTATTGGCTGCAGAATAGCAATTGGTCATGAAAGCATCGGCATCGCCGGCCTCTACCATCATCATTCCGAAGTAAGAGCGTGCATACATTCTGTCGAGAGCCTCTTCAAACGTCACACCCTGGCGCTCCTTCTTTGCGCTCAGGATTCTGGCGTAGCGCTGTCGGCGTTCATCCTCGCGGTCGTGGCGCGGATTGATGATTTCTATTTCAGAGATATCGATTCCCAGCCGGTCGGCATGGCGGTTGATCATTTCGGCATTACCCAGAAGCACCGGGGTAAGAGTGCCTTCGTTGTGCAGTCGCGCGGCAGCCCGGATTACGTTTTCGAGATTGCCTTCACCGAATACGACTTTCTTCTTGTTCTGCGAGGCGTGTTCAGTGATTGAGCGCATGAATTTGCCGTCGTCGCCCATGAATTTGCGGAGGCGTAGCCGGTAGTTGTCCCAGTTCTCGATGGGGCGGGCAGCGATCCCGCTTTCCATTGCGGCGCGAGCCACGGCAGGCGCCACACAGAGCAGCAGCCTCGGGTCGAGAGCCTTGGGGAGTATATAGTCCGGGCCAAACCGGAGGTCAGACAGCCCGTAGGCCTCATCGACCACACTTGGCACAGGCTCCTTGGCCAAGGCCGAGATTGCGTAAACGGCGGCAATCTTCATGGCCTCGTTGATGGCAGAGGCGCCGCAGTCGAGAGCTCCGCGGAAGATGTAGGGGAAGCCAATCACATTGTTGATCTGGTTGGGATAATCGCTTCGTCCGGTAGCCACGATTACATCCGGAGCGGCCTCCTTGGCTGCGTAATAATCGATTTCGGGGTTAGGGTTGGCCAGGGCGAAAACGATTGGACGCGGAGCCATGGAGCGCACCATGTCAGGAGTCACGACACCGGCCACGCTGAGTCCGAGGAATACATCGGCCCCCTTCATGGCTTCGGCCAAAGTATGTATGTCGCGCGAGGTGGCGAATTCGCGCTTCTGTTCAGTCAGTCCGTCGCGGTCGGCTCGAATCACACCCTTTGAGTCGCACATCACGATATTTTCGGGGCGCACTCCGAGCGCCTTATAGAGTCGGGTGCAACTTACAGCTGCGGCTCCGGCTCCATTGACAACGAGTTGTATATCAGTGATTTTCTTTTTCTGTATCTCTATGGCGTTGAGGAGTCCGGCGCCGGAGATGATAGCAGTGCCATGCTGGTCGTCGTGCATCACGGGTATGTCGCATTCCTTCTTCAGACGCTCCTCGATCAGAAAGCATTCCGGGGCCTTGATATCTTCAAGATTAATTCCACCGAAAGTCGGTGCGAGCGACTTCACGATTTCCACAAACTTGTCGGGGTCGGTCTCGTTGATTTCGATGTCGAAAGCATCGAGGCCGGAGAATATCTTGAAGAGCAGAGCCTTGCCTTCCATGACAGGTTTGCCGGCAAGAGCGCCGATATCGCCCAACCCGAGCACCGCAGTGCCGTTGGATATCACACCTACGAGATTGCCCTTGTTTGTGTATCGGTAGGCATCATGTGGAGTCTTCTCGATTTCGAGACAAGGGTATGCCACCCCCGGAGAGTAAGCAAGAGAAAGGTCTCTCTGGGAGGCATAGGGTTTGGTCGGCGTGATTTCGATTTTACCGGGTCGACCCTCTTCATGATAGTCGAGGGCGGCGTTTTTCAGGTCGATTGACTTAGCATCGGTTGCCATAATAGAATTAGTGTCGTTACGGTATTATTCATCAGCCGGCATACACTCGTTTTCTCCTGCGCCATGCGGGGGAGAGTGTCTGAGTGTATGCCGACCGGTATGGTTAAAACTTCAGATTACTTATATAACGTAGACAGAATGGAAAAAGATACCCGGAGAGTATAAAAAATCACTAGAGTGAGTGTTCAAATTTAATTTATACAATATGCGGGGCTGTTTTTTAGTCGATTCCGGTGCGGTGTGTAGGAGGATATAAACATATTCGACTGAGCGACACGCCGGAAGCGGCAAAAAAGAAGCCTCATACTGTATAAAAGATTCCCTTTTGATTACGATAGGTTAAATTTAAACACTTACTTATGGGTCACGCGGTCGTGGAGCTCGGCGAGTTTGCCGGAGTTCCATCTGTCGGTGGTGCCTACGAGATACCCTGTGATGCGCTGTATGGTCTCGAATCTCACGCCGCACTTCGGGCATTCCGTCTGCTCAGTGTCGGCGTTCTCATAGCCGCATCTGGGGCAGTGGTTGCGGTTATGGTTGACGCTTCCGTAGCCGATGTTGTGTCGGTCCATAAGGTCTACGATCTGTGCGATAGCCTCTTCATTGTGGGTGGCATCGCCGTCGATTTCCACATAGAAGATGTGTCCGCCGCGCGTCAGGTCGTGATATGGGGCCTCAATGCGGGCCTTGTGGCGGGGCGAGCAGTGATAGTATACGGGCACATGGTTGGAGTTGGTGTAGTAGTCCTTGTCGGTCACTCCCGGGATTATGCCGAAAGTCTTGCGGTCGCGTTTGGTGAATCTTCCGGCCAGTCCCTCTGCCGGAGTGGCGAGAATGGAATAGTTGTGTTCGTATTGGTCGGAGAATTCGAGAGCGCGGTCGCGCATGTGGGTTATGATGCGTAGTCCGAGTTGCTGGGCCTCTTCGCTTTCGCCGTGATGATGTCCTGTCAGGGCTATGAGAGTCTCGGCCAGTCCGATGAATCCGATGCCGAGAGTGCCTTGATTTATAACCGGTTCGATAGTCTGGTCAGGGCGAAGAGAGGATGCGCCGTTCCATAGAGCTGTCATCACCATCGGGAACTGCTTGGCCAGTGCCGTCTTCTGGAACTGGAAGCGCTCATCGAGCTGGCGGGCCGTGAGTTCGAGCACACGGTCGAGTTTCTGGAAGAATTTACTGATTCGCTCCTCGGGATTGGCAATAGACATCACTTCGATTGCGAGTCGCACGATGTTGATTGTGGTAAACGATAGATTGCCACGTCCTACGGAAGTTTTCTCGCCGTAGCGGTTTTCGTATACTCGTGTGCGGCAACCCATAGTGGCGACTTCGTGGAGATAGCGTTCAGGGTCGTCGGCATGCCATGCCTCATCGCGGTTGAAAGTGGCATCAAGGTTAAGGAAGTTTGGGAAGAAGCGTCGCGCCGACACCTTGCATGCCAGTCGGTAGAGGTCGTAGTTGCGGTCCTCGGGCAGATAGCTCACTCCTCTTTTCTTTTTCCATATCTGTATGGGGAATATGGCTGTAGAGCCGTTGCCTACGCCTTCGTAGGTGGTCTGGAGGATTTCGCGGATTACGCAGCGCCCCTCGGCAGATGTGTCGGTGCCGTAGTTGATTGAAGAGAATACGACCTGGTTTCCTCCGCGCGAGTGAATGGTGTTCATATTATGTATGAAAGCCTCCATTGCCTGGTGCACGCGTCCTACGGTGCGGTTGATGGCGTGTTGCTTGAGGCGCTCGTCATCATCAAGCCCATCGAGATTGCGGCGCAGATAGTCGTCGATTTCTGAATCATATAAATGATTCAGGTCGCGCCCGGTGAGAGCTTCGAGAGTCTTTACCTCTTCGATGAAAGAGGCGCGTACGAAAGGTGCCAGATAGAAGTCGAATGCCGGGATGGCCTGACCTCCGTGCATTTCGTTCTGAGCTGTCTCAAGCGAGATGCATGCGAGCACTGCGGCTGTCTCGATGCGTTTTGCAGGGCGAGACTCGCCGTGGCCGGCGATAAATCCGTTTTCGAGGATTCGGTCAAGAGGATGCTGCACGCATGTGAGCGATTTGGTGGGATAGTAGTCTTTGTCGTGGATGTGGATATAATTATTCTTTACGGCCTGTTTTACCTCGGCCGAGAGGAGATAGTCGTCGACAAAAGGCTTGGTTGTCTCGCTGGCGAACTTCATCATCATTCCGGCCGGAGAGTCGGCGTTCATATTGGCGTTCTCGCGAGTGATGTCGTTGCTTTTAGCCTCGATTATTTCCAGAAATATTTCGCGTGTCTTTGCGCGGCGGGCGATAGAGCGCTGGTCGCGGTAGGCGATGTATCGTTTTGCCACATCCTTGCGTGCAGACTTCATCAGCTCGAATTCCACGCGGTCCTGAATTTCCTCTACGGTCATTCTGTCAGTGCCGGAGAATCCCACACGGTCTGAGATGCGCTGTATCAGCGCTTCGTCTTCTCCTGATTCTGTCTGTAGCATGGCTTTTCTGATGGCGGCTTTTATCTTTTCTTCGTTATAGCCTACCACACGTCCGTCGCGTTTTTCTACGAGCTGTATCATTGCTTTATGAGGGTTTGGGATTATGTTTCTGAAGGGTCGGGTCCGGTCAGTCCCCGGGGGAAATAAAGAAAGTCGCCCGAAGGCACTGCAAAGTTAGAAAGTAACTCTAAGTTTTGCAATAAGATTAACGATAAAATGAGGCGTCTGTATTAAAAAATTTTTTTTGGAAAACTTTTTGAGCGACTTGAAAATATAAAACACTGAATTGCAATGGTTTGAAAAATAAAACGGAAAACTTTAAGAATAAATTAAATATAAAATTAATCCTGTTTATGGGATAAATGCAACGTTTTGAGTCATGGAGTGTTATGCGGAGGCGAGGCTCGATTGTGTGATTATTTCTTCCAGAAAGCGGGTGTGAAGATTAGCAGGATAGTATAAAGTTCGAGACGTCCGGTGAGCATGAGAAAAGACAGGAGCCACTTTGCCGGGTCGGCCACATGAGAGAAGTTGCCTTCCAGTCCGGTGATGTCGGTGCCGAGTCCGGTGTTGCTGACAGCCGAAAGGGCGCAGAAGAACCCGTCCTTCAGCGGCAGTCCGCACACCATCAGTCCGATTGCGCCGGCAATAATCACGATTATATACAAGAAGAGGAATGCCAGAGTGCGCATCACGATTGGCGGGGGAGTGCCTTTGCCATTGATTACGACAGTGCGGATAGCATGTGGATGCATGAGCCTGTAGAACTCATTCCGCAGAAACTTCGCGAGAATCATGAATCGGTCGATTTTCGCGCCTCCGGATGTGCTTCCCGCACATGCCCCCATAACCATCATGATGATGAGCAGGATTGCGCTTACTGGTCCCCAGTCGTTGAAATCCGGTTCGGTGATGCCGGTAGAAGAGAGTATGGATACAGCCTGGAATAGAGGGTCGATGGTATAGTCTGTCCAGTCGGTGCCCAGGCTGCGGAATGCGATATTCAGTGTGAATGCGACGAAGCATGTGAGTATAATCCAGACGTATACACGCAGGGCCTCATTCCGCCACAGGTCTCTCCATTGCCCGTTGACGGCGCGGAAAATCAGAGAGAAATTGACGCCGCCGAGGAACATGAATACCGTCATCACGATTTTGATGTAATTGCTGTCCCATCTGCCGAGCGACATGTCGGATGTGGCGAATCCGCCGGTCGACATTGTGGAGAGGCCGTAGCAGAGAGCGTCGAAGAAATCCATGTCAGAGCATAGCAGGAGTAAAATCAGCAGGACAGTCAGGCAGATATACACCATCCAGAGTCCTTTCGACGTATTGCCTATCCGAGGCCGCAGTTTGTCGTGGGTGATTCCGGTGACTTCTGCATTGAAGAGCTGTATGCCTCCGCGATAGTTGAGCATCGGCACAATCGCCAGGGTAAACAATATGATTCCGAGTCCTCCGATCCATTGGGCGATACATCTCCATATTAGAATGGAATGAGGGACGCCTTCAAGCGTGTCGAGCACCGATGCTCCCGTAGTGGTGAACCCGCTCATCGTCTCAAAGAAGGCATCCGCCACGGAGAAGTGAGTGCCGCATATCAGGAAAGGGAGCATCCCGAAAAGGGAGAGGATTATCCATGTCAGTCCTGTCAGCAGCACGGCCTCACGCTTTCCCATGTCGCGCGATTTCGGGCGCAGGCTCATCAGTCCGAATCCGCAGGTCGCAGTGATGCCGATACATATAAGGAAATGCAGGGCCGACCCTTCGCCATACAGCATTCCTACGAAGCATGGTATGGTCATGATTCCGGCTTCGGTGAGCAGTAGCCATCCGATTACGCGGAGCAGCATGGGGAAATTGATATAAGCCTTATGTCGGAAGAATGTCGGCACGATGAAGTTAAGTTTTTAAGATAGTCACGACTTCTGTCGCATGGGTCAGGCAAACCATTTCTCAACTTTTGCGAAGGTGCCGGTAAGACAGAATACCACCACATAGTCGCCCGGCTCGATGTGGGTCAGACCCGATATCAGTTCGCAATGGTCGCCGCGCACAAGAGCGGCCAGCGTCATGCCGAACGGCAGATGAAGGTCTTTGACCGGAGCGCGTGTAATCTTGGAATGACGGGCAGCCTGCATTTCCGCCACTTCCGCATCGGCAAGCACAAGAAACTTGGCATTGCTCTCATCGGCATCAAGAAGAATCTTGAAGATTCGTGAGGAAGCGAGGAGTTTCTTATTGAGAATGGTGCCGATATTGAGGTTCTCGGCCTGCGAGAAGAACTGCAGGTTCTCGACATCGGCAATCGTCTTCGGTACTCCGAACTCCTTGGCTGTCAGACAGGAAAGAATATTGGTCTCCGACGAGTCGGTCAATGCGAGGAAAGCATCATACTGATATATATTGTTTTCACGCAGCACCTCGATGTCGCGCGGGTCGCCGCATACCAGTTCGCATTCGGGGAATCTGGTGGCGAATCGCTCGCATACATTTCGGTCGGGATCGATGATTCGTAAATCATACTTGTCGCTGAAGAGTTGTGCGAAACGAGAGGAGATGCGTGTGGCCCCGGCTATAAGAGCCCTGCGAATCACGCGTTTGCGTTTGCCGCAAAGCTCGCGCACCTCATCAATGAACGGAGGCGTAGTGATGAAATACACAATGTCGTCGCGTCGCAGCACATCATGGCCCGTCGGTATGATGGTCTCGTTATTACGTTTTATCGCGGCCACATGGAAGTCATGCCGGGCGGAAGTGATGTCTTTAAGCTGCATGTCGATGAGCGAATTATTGTCGCGCAGCTTGACTCCGATAAGCACCAGCCTCCCGTCGTGGAGTTCCCCCCAGTAGCGTGCCCAGTTGTGGGTCATGGCCTGATTTATCTCGGTAGCAGCCAGATTCTCAGGATAGATCAGGAAGTCCGCACCGACTTCTTTGAGTATCCGGCCGTTCTCAGGCTTTAGGAATTCCGAATTATCAATCCGGGCCACAGTCTTTTTCGCACCGAGCCTTTTTGCGATAGAGCAGGATGTGATGTTGCGTGTCTCGAATGGAGTGACAGCGATATAGAGGTCGCATTCATCCACTCCCACTTCACGCAGGGTGCTGAAAGAAGATGTGCTGCCACAATAGGTCATCAGATTGTAGTTACTGTCGATTGCATCGAGCTTTTCCTGCTCACTGTCAAGCAGGATGATGTCCTGCTCCTCATTTGAGAGCATCTTTGCCAGATGTGTGCCTACCTCGCCGGCACCTGCAATGATAATCTTCATAGGTTGCCGGTTATGGTTGAGGCGATTGATTCGGCATCGATGCCTGCTATGGCACGAAGCTGCGCGACAGAACCCTGAGCTATCCATCGGTCGGGGATTCCGGCGGCCAGATGGCGCGGCTGCGGAAGCGAGGGGTCGGCTGCCCTGCGGGCATCAAGCCATTCCGACACAGCGGATCCAAACCCTCCGGTCACGGCGCCGTCCTCGACTGTAAGAATCAGCGGGTAGTGCGCTGCGATATTCTCAAGCAGAGCCGTGTCGAGGGGTTTGAGCCATATCATGTCATAAAGATCCGCGGCGATATTCTTTTTAGCCAGAATATCGACAGCCTTGAGCGCCTCGTTGCCTATTTCGCCTAAAGACAGTATTGCCACAGAAGCGCCGGGATTGTCGGTGACTTTTCGTCCGGAACCCGGCTGCAGCAGTGAGGGCTCGGGTGCAGAGCCGTTTTCGGCGGGCGCCTTCCCGCGCGGATAGCGGATAGCCATTGGCCCGGCATGGCGTGACGCGGTGAGCATCAGCGAGCGTAGAGTCGGGGCATCCATAGGAGCCGCCACGGTGATATTAGGGATGCAGCGCAGATATACGAGGTCGAACAGACCGTGATGCGTCACTCCGTCCTCGCCGACAAGACCGGATCGGTCGATGCAGAATGTCACCGGCAGGTTCTGTATGCACACATCGTGAATGATATTGTCGTAGGCGCGTTGCAGAAAAGAGGAGTATATGGCTACGAAAGGGTGCTTGCCTGCGGCGGCCAGGCCACCGGCGAACGTCACCGCATGACCTTCGGAAATACCCACGTCGAATGTGCGTGTCGGCATTGCGCGGAGCATGCGTATCATGGAAGTGCCGGACGGCATGGCGGCCGTGATGCCCATGATTTTAGGATCGGTCTCGGCTAAACTGACGAGATACTTTCCGAACACCTCTTGCCAGAGTTCGCGGCTGTCGGCAACCGCCGCGATGCGACGCCCTGTGGCGGCGCAGAACTTGCCGGGTGCATGCCATGTGGTGGGGTCGGCTTCGGCCTTCTCGAATCCTTTCCCTTTGGTGGTGTGCAGATGCAGGATGCGAGGCCCCTTCATATCCTTGATTTCCTGAAGCACCTTTACCACCTTTGTCACATCATTGCCGTCGAACGGGCCGAAATAGCGGATATTAAGCCCTTCAAAAATATTCTGCTGCTTGGAAATCAATGCTTTGATTGAATTGTTGAAACGCAGGATGCGCCCTTTGCCGTTGTCGCCGATATAACCTTTAGTGCGGAAAAAATCGTAGATTTTCTTTCGGGCGCGGTTGTAATGCAGCGAAGTGGAGAGTTCCGACAGGTATCTGTGAAGAGAGCCGACATTAGAGTCGATGCTCATCTCGTTGTCGTTGAGGATTATCAGCAGGTCATTGGGGTTGTTGGCGGCGTTGTTGAGTCCTTCGAAAGCCAGACCTCCGCTGATTGAGGCGTCGCCGATTACGGCCACAGTCTTGCGCTCCTCGCACCCCGGGGTGAGCTTGTCGGCAATCGCCATTCCCAAGGCAGCCGAGATTGAATTGGAGGCATGACCGGCCATAAACGTGTCGTAGGGAGACTCCATGGGATTCGGGAAACCGCTCAATCCGCCCAGAGTGCGCTGAGTCTTGAAGAGATCGCGTCGGCCGGTGATGAGCTTGTGGGCATAAGCCTGATGACCGACATCGTAGACGATGCGGTCGTCGGGGGTATTGAAGACATAGTGCAGAGCCACGATTATGTCGACGGCACCCATGCTTGAGGCGAAATGTCCGGGATTTTCCGAAAGCGAGTCAATCAGGAATCTGCGTAGCTCCTGACATACGTCAGGGAGAGCCTCCACCGGGAGTCGCCGGAGGTCGGCCGGCGAATTGATTCGCGCCAGCAGAGGGGGTACATCCGCGCAGCCGGCCTCGGCCGAGGGGGCCGGCAGAAGCTGAGCGTAGCAACCGAAAGCGGATTCCTCTACTTCTTGCATCGCTTGGCCAGGATTGGCTGCAGGTATCTCTTCCATAATGGTACGAATATGATGATCCCCGAGAATGCTGCTGTGAGAATGTTGCGCAAATCAAAGCCTCCACGCGAGAAAAGCATATACACCAGCCAAACCCATATGAGAGCCAATAAGATAAGGCCGGCTAATTTCCCGGTGTCATTGCCCGAGGGGGAATTATTATGTTTCATTGATGCGAAATTAGCAAAAAATACTGAATCTCTCGCCATAAATTGTCAAATTCTTACTATCTTTGCACTCAGAAGCGGGTCGCCGTGGTGCGGCCGGGGCTCTTGCGGTGGACGCCGGCTTGCCTCAGTGCCCGCCTACACCTGCAGATTTTGAGATTATGGACACCAAAGGTATCAGATTTTACGGATTCGCACTGGCCGGGGTGCTGTGGCTGCTGGCCGGATGCCATCGCAGAGATGCCGCAGTGCCGGCCACGCATGTGGAAATCCCGGCAGAGATGCCCGATACTCTTGTTGAAGAGACTGAACCGGAGCCTGAAGTCGCTCCGGTTGTGCTTAACACTACAGATGAGATTCTGCGTGCGATGGCCAGTTCGGCCGACAGCGCGGCATATGCCAGGGGGATACTCCCTCAGATGGCCAGAGATGTGCCGGAATATGCCGGGCGTCTTCTCGTCAATGAAGAAGAAGGCTTCCTTATCGTTGATAAAGCCACGATGAAACTTTATCGCTACGACAGATACGGAGTGGAGCAGGAGCGGGTAGGAGTGGCCGTGGCCAAACCATACGGCTCAAAGCATAAGCGGCGCGACAACCGCACTCCGGAGGGGTATTTTACAATCGAAGGGATATACAACTCCACCGACTGGCTTTATACCGACGATGACGGTAACACTTCGGATGTCAAGGGACAGTTCGGCCCCAGGTTCATGCGCCTGCGCACTCCCGTCTCATCGCAGATAGGAATACACGGCACAGTGGCCCCCTGGAGCATCGGAGGACGGCGTTCGCACGGCTGCATACGCATGACCAACGAGAATATCCTGCGCTTTGCCGAAATCTGCAGGCCCGGATGGCCGGTGATAGTGTCGCCGGGCCCGAAGGATATGGCGGTCAATGAAGAAGAGGGTTACGACATCCCCTCTGTTCCGGTTATTCCGGGGCGGCCGCGGTGCAAGGCGGCCGCTGTATCTCCAAATGCAGCGAAGCCGGAGACCAAGGAGACCGAATCCAAGCCTGACTCGCTTAATACAGTCCGGCAGCATGAGCCTGACACCATCGACACCTTGCCGGCGGAATCCGGCGGCACTCCGCCGGACACCATCGGCACCGAAGCGGAAAAAACGAATATGGCCGAGCCTGATCCGGCCGACCCGTTGTTCAATTGAAACATACGATGACAGACAGCAACCAAAACAATCAGCGTTACGACGATACATACAGTCCGGTTTTCGACATCGACGAGCGAAGCGATTCCAGAGAGACTTCTCCCCTTGAGCCTCTGCCTGAACAACCCAAGGAATCTCCCGGACGCAACGACAAGGGGCGCCCGCGGACCGTCAGACCGGTCAAGAAGCGGCAGAAACCAAAAGAACAGGAAATCCGCCGCCAGCCAATAAAGCAATCGGCAAACACTGCCATGCGTCAGAAAGTGTCGGCAATCGGCATCTGGCAGCGTGTCAGAGATGCCCTTGCCTCGCAGACATGCCGCTGGCTGACGGGCATCTTCATAGGCGGATTCGCACTTTATCTTTTCGTGGCCTTCATATCATACTTCACCAACTGCATCGCCGACCAGGCGGCCATATCCAACACCCCGGTGGGAGGATTGCCTCAGGTGGGGAATGCCGGTGGAGAAGGCGGGGCCCGCATATCCGAGCTACTCATTAACGAATCATTCGGACTTGGCTCATTCGTATTGATTATATGGCTTGTGGCCATCGCTCTGAAACTTCTGTGCGGCCGGCCTCGGTTCAAAACGGTCAATTTTACAATCAAATGTCTTGTGGCCCTGATTACGGTGTCGCTCATCATCGGATTGCTTACGGTGTCGTTCGACTCTGTAGTGAACTGGGGGGGGTATCATGGGCGCTATGTCAATGAATTCATCATAGGCTTTGCCGGGTGGTCGGGCGCCGTGATTCTTTGCCTGCTGCTTGTGGCCACATTCTTTGTGATATGTCTGAGGGATTTTGTCAACTGGGTGCTCCGCAAGCGTGCCCAGCTGGCTGAAAAGCGCCGTCAGGCAGCCGAAATCAAAGCAGAGCGCCTGCGCCGTGAGCGCGAGATCGAGGAGATGCGTCATCAAGAGCGTCTGGACGCGATCCGCGCCGGAGAGGAGAAAGGTGTGGAGGAGCCGGATGAAGATGAAAATGTAGTGACATTCTCAGCCGCAGATTCGTCAATGGATCCTTCAATACGTGCCTATGAAATCGAGGATGAGGAACCGGTGGCGCCGCAGTCGGCTCCGGCGCGACAGTCTCTTTATGCTGAAGAGGCTCCGGCGGCTGCACCCCGGGGCGATGCTGCGGTTGCACCGGCCCCTGCAGTGAGTCCGGCAGTCGCACCTGCCGGACCTGCGACAGCCGCTGACAATCAGTCGGCCCGACCGGTTGCCGACATCCCGTCGGCTCCGTCGGAAGTGGCTCCGTCGGCAGCTGTAACGCCTGCCACTGCGCCCGAAGTCGCCCGAGAGGAAGAGATGGAAGAAGAAGAGGAAGACCTTGGGATGGTGGTCAACGTCAACACCATCGCCCAGACTGACAAAAAGACACTTCAGGACGCCCGCACATCGGCGCAAGGCTCGATAAAGCATCTTTATAAATTCCCCTCTCCGCTTTTGCTGCGCGAAGGAGAGCAGAAGGTGAGCGTGGATGTAGAGGAACAGCAGGCCAACAAAGACCGCATCCGTGACACCCTCAGATATCATGGTATCCCGATTACGAGCATCGAGGCTACCGTGGGTCCGACGGTGACACTCTATGAGATACGTCCCGGGCAAGGTATCAAGATTTCAAAAATCAAGAATCTCGCCGACGACATAGCCCTCTCGCTGGCAGCCCGAGGCGTGCGTATCATCGCTCCGATTCCCGGACGCGGCACAGTCGGTATCGAGGTGGCCAACAGCGAACCCCAGACAGTGTCGATGCGCTCCATCATAATGAGCCGCAAATACAACGAATCGCATTATAAACTCCCCGTGGCAATCGGCTCTACAATCGGCAACGATGTCTACATGGCCGATCTTACGAAAATGCCTCACCTGCTTGTGGCCGGAGCCACAGGTCAGGGAAAATCAGTAGGTCTGAACGCAATCATAGCATCGTTGTTATATAAGAAGCGTCCGGATGAACTGAAGTTTGTGATGATTGACCCGAAAGAAGTGGAATTCTCACTTTATGCTAAAATCGAACAGCATTATCTGGCCAAGCTTGAGGATTCAGATGCCATCGTGACCGATATGTCGAAAGTGGTGGATACGCTCAATTCGCTTTGCGTAGAGATGGACAACCGCTACAAGCTGCTGCGCACCGCAGAGGTGCGCAACATTGAGGAGTACAATGGCAAACTCTCCCAGAATCTGCTCAAAGAAGAAGACGGCCATCGTTTTATGCCCTACATAGTGCTCGTGGTAGATGAGTTTGCCGACCTCATCATGACGGCCGGCAAAGAGGTGGAAACCCCGATTGCACGTCTGGCCCAGAAGGCGCGAGCGATTGGCATACACGTCATTATCGCCACACAGCGCCCGTCGACCAATGTAATCACAGGTATCATCAAAGCCAATTTCCCGGTGCGCATAGCATTCAAGGTGTCGTCCGGAGTCGACTCGAAGACCATTCTTGATGCCACAGGCGCCCAGGCACTGATAGGACGCGGCGATATGCTGATTTCGTATAACTCGGAGATGGTGCGAGTGCAGTGCGCCTTTATCGACACACCAGAGGTCGAGGCCATATGTGAATACATAAAGCGTCAGCCATTCAATGCCGGGCCATACATACTTCCCGAGCCACTTCCCGCTGCCGATGGCGAGGGCGCCGCAGGGGGGCAGATGGCCGGAGGCGAGCGCGACCCGCTGTTCGGAGAGGTGGCCGAACTTGTTGTCTCTTCAGGTGTGGGCAGCACATCGGGGATACAGCGCCGCTATTCGATAGGTTACAACCGTGCCGGCAAAATCATGGACCAGCTCGAACACTATGGTGTGGTAGGCCCCTCGCTTGGCGGCAAGCCGCGACAGGTGCTGATGGATCTGTACGGACTTCAGGAACTGATGCGCACAATAGGCATAGGATGAATCAGAGTTATTACAAGCAAGAGTTAAAATTTCAACACTTGCTTAATGCCCTATAATTTATGACAAATTTCAAGACAACAAAATATATTCTCTCTCTGATAGCAATGGTGTGGACACTGGCCGTATCGGCCGACACCCCCGCCGCCGAGCTTCAGCAGGTGGCCGACCGTATCGGTAGAGCTTCGGGCATAACAGCCGACTTCACATTGACATCGGGCGGCCACAGCGTCAATGGTTCATTAAAATCGCAGGGAAAGAAATTCGCCTTGCTGACACCCACGTCATCCACATGGTATGACGGAAGCTCCATGACAGTCTATACCTCAGCATCACGCGAGGCCACCATATGGACACCTTCAGGTTCGGAACTCGCAGAATCCAATCCGCTGATATATCTTGGGATGGCCAAAAATTATAATGTGGCCTCCGCCACGGGTGGGAAAGGTGTGAAAGTTCTGGTGCTCACACCGCGTCGGCGGGGAGGAAACGTAAAGTCGATACGCCTCACCATCAATGCCTCCACCATGCTCCCCAAAGCGATGGAGATAACGGCCGGTGGAAGACGCACGACAATAACCATCAGAAAACTTAATCTCGGGAGCAAGATAGATGCCGGGGCATTCACATTCCCCAAGAGCAGATACCCCGGAATCAAAATCACGGATTTAAGATAACCAAACAAAATAACAATCTAAAATATCATGGAAAAGAACACCGTAAAAGTGTTGATAATCGGTAGCGGCCCTGCCGGATATACCGCAGGCATATATGCGTCGCGCGCCAATCTGAATCCCGTAATCTACGAGGGAAACCAGCCCGGAGGCCAGCTCACGCAGACCACCGAAATAGAGAACTTCCCCGGCTATCCGGAGGGGATTCAGGGGCCGGAGATGATGGACCAGCTCCGACAGCAGGCCTTGCGATTCGGGGCCCGCATCGAATCGAAGACGATAGCCCGTGTGGATTTCTCCAGCCGTCCGTTCCTATGCGTAGATGAAGACGGCAACGAGGTGCTGGCTGAGACCGTAATCGTGAGCACCGGGGCATCGGCCAGATATCTTGGCCTCTCTGACGAAGAGAAATACCGCGGTCTGGGCGTGAGCGCCTGCGCTACATGCGACGGGTTCTTCTACCGCAAGAAGAATGTGGCCGTAGTCGGAGGCGGCGACACAGCCTGCGAGGAAGCCCTCTATCTCTCCACTCTGGCGAAAAAAGTATATCTGATTGTGCGCAAAGACTATCTGCGTGCATCTGAAGTGATGCAGAAGCGTGTGCGTGAAAAAGAGAATATCGAGATACTCTTCAACTGCAACACAGTGGGCCTCTTCGGCGAAGACGGCGTAGAGGGAGCGAAAATTGTGGAGCATAAAGGCACAGAACGCGAACAGATATTTGACATCAGCATCGATGGCTTCTTCCTCGCTATCGGCCATAAACCCAACACCGACATCTTCCGTGGTCAGCTCGACATGGATGCCGAAGGATATCTGATCACGGCCGCTCCCACAACCCGCACTAACGTGGAAGGGGTATTTGCGGCCGGCGACTGCGCTGACCCGATTTATCGACAGGCAGTATCGGCTGCCGGCACAGGCTGCCGTGCCGCACTTGATGCGGAGCGCTTCCTGATGGAACATTAATCACGAATCACCCCACACGCTAAATAGATTATGGATTCAGAGAAACAACGCGTGCTCGACAGCCGCTATCTCCGTATGGCACGTATATGGAGCGAAAACTCCTATTGCCGCCGCCGTCAGGTAGGAGCGCTTATTGTAAAAAACAAGATGATAATCTCCGACGGTTATAATGGCACACCATCCGGATTCGACAATGTATGTGAGGGGGAGTCGGGCGACACACTCCCATACGTGCTCCATGCCGAGGCGAATGCCATAACCAAAGTGGCGCGCAGCAACAACTCCTCGGAGGGCGCCACACTGTATGTCACCGCCTCACCCTGCATGGAATGCTCCAAACTTATCATACAGGCAGGGATACGCCGCGTGGTATTCTCCGAAATGTACAGAATCACCGATGGCCTCGACCTTCTGCGGGCAGCAGGGGTCGAGACCATCTGCCTACCCTTTGAGAGTATAGAAAATGATTAAAGCAAAACGCACTCCCTCCATGCTCCTGCTGCCGCTGCTCTTCGCAGTGGGGATAGCTGGGGGCATCCTTATGGGACGATACTTCTTCACCACCCGCCTTGACCCGCGCGAGCAGAAGCTGCATACGATGCTGGAGATGATTGAGGAGCAGTATGTGGATGAGGTGGATATGGACTCGCTTCTTGAGCAACTCTATCCGAAACTCCTCTCGCTTCTTGATCCTCATTCGGCATATATACCGGAATCCGAGCTGCAGGCAGTGACTGAAGACCTTGAGGGCTCGTTCAGCGGGGTGGGAGTGTCGTTTCAGATACTCAATGACACAGTCAATATCATAGAGGTAGTGGCCGGCGGTCCTGCCGAGAAAGTGGGACTTCTGCCAGGCGACAAGATACTGAAGGCCGACAGTGTGGACCTGACCGGGAAGGGGGCATCCAATGAAATGGTGTTCAAGAACCTGCGCGGTCAGAAAGGGACTTCGGTGAGTCTGCTCATCGACCGCTCCACATCAAAGAAACCTCTGACGTATGACGTGGTGCGCGGCGATGTGCCGGTCAACAGCGTGGATGCCGACTACTTGCTCAATGACACCATCGGCTACGTCAAGGTCAGCAAATTCGCCCGCACCACCTACAATGAGTTTCACCAGGCACTGGCAGGACTAAGGCTCGATGGCGCCCGAAATTTCGTGATTGACCTGCGAGGCAATTCCGGTGGATACATGGATCAGGCGATACTCATGGCGCAGGAGTTCCTTCCCAAGGGGTGCATGATAGTCTACACGAAAGGGAAGATGCCCGAATTCCAGTCGATAGCCATCACCGAAGAGAGCGGTCAGTTCCTCAACTTTCCCGTCGTAGTGCTTATGGATGAATACTCTGCGTCGGCATCCGAGATTTTTGCCGGCGCGATACAGGACAACGACCGCGGCCTTGTAGTGGGACGCCGGTCATTCGGCAAAGGACTTGTGCAGAATCAGACTATTCTGCCCGACAGCAGCGGAGTGCGTCTGACCATAGCCCGCTACTATACACCCTCCGGACGCTCCATTCAGAAAGACTATAAAGCCGGTGGCATCGATGGCTATGACCTCGACATCTCCAACCGTTTTGCCCACGGCGAGTTCTATAGCCGCGACAGCATCCGGCTTGACGAGTCGCGCATATTCTACACCGGCACCGGGCGTAAGGTCTATGGAGGCGGGGGTATCATGCCCGATCTCTTCGTGCCCGAAGACACCACCGGCCTGACGAGTTATTATCTCCAGGTCGTAAATGCCGGTCTGATACAGAAATATGCATACAAAGTGGCTCAAAGCTACCGCGAAGTGCTTCAGAATGCCAGAAACCTAACTCAGTTTAATAAAGTATTGCCGCGCGACAACACTCTGCTTGAGGGATTTGTTGAATATGCAGCAGCCAATGGTGTGCCTGCCCGATGGTACTATATCCGCAAGAGCCGCCAGCTAATATTGAGCCAGCTCAAAGCCATCATAGCGCGCGACACCCTTGGATATTCCGCTTTTGTGGAGATGCTCAATCAGAGCGACCCCACGGTGGCTGAGGCATTGCGGGCTTTAAAGGCCGGCGAGTCACCCGTATTGATACATCCCACGGAAGAAGAGTTTGTGGAGGCTGCAAAAAAGATGAAGCAGAAAAACTAAACAGAGAAAGATATGGAAAAATCGGAAATCCGCCGAAAAATAAATGCCATGCGCCGAATGCTGTCGGAAGAAGAGCGTATGGCGGCGGCCGACGATGTGTTTGCACGTCTGGAGCAGACGGCAGCCTTTCTGATGGCCGACAAAGTACTGATGTATCACTCTCTTCCCGATGAATTGTCGACCCGCAGTTTCCTGCGGAAATGGGGGAGTAGAAAGCATTTCTTCCTTCCAAGGGTCAACGGCGCAGACCTCGACATACTTCCCTATGATGAGACACGCCTCGAACTCGGGTCATTCCATATCGAAGAACCCACAGGAGAAGATACAGTCGCCCCGTCTGAAATCGAACTGATGGTAATACCGGCCGTGGCCTACGACAGGAGAGGCAACCGTCTGGGGCGTGGCAAAGGATTCTACGACCGTATGCTCAGCAGCGTATGCGCCACAAAAATCGGCATAGGATATGAATTCCAGCTCGTCGACGACATCCCGACAGAGGCGCACGATGTGCCGATGGATATGGTAATCACGCAGTACACCACGATTACCGTCAAGCACTGACACACCATATCCGGCCAATCCCCGGCGCACACTGCACTCTTCTCTTCGCCGGAATCCGTCCGGCGAGGCTCTCCGCATAACGGAGCAAACAGGAAAAAGATTGCACGACACTTGTGATTCATCCGCGCAAACATAAGAAAAGCGCGGATGAATCCATTTTTTTATTATTTCAGTGCTTGCATAATGGCAAAAATTGTTTAACTTTGAAGCACTCAAATAAAGAAGAGTACAGATTCTACCATAAGCACGAGCATTTATCCCAGTGTCAGGGGGATGCAGAAGGCTTTATAAGTGAGTGCAAATCCTTTATACTGTATGCGGTTTGATTGATGCCGGATATTGTATAAAACACATCACATCCTTATACGACTGAAGATTATACAATAACTATATCCGACACATTATGAAGAAAAGATTCTTCTCACTTCTCCTGATGGCGCTGAGCGTCATCATAGGAGTCACTTCAGTAAGTGCCCAGGGTATGCCACAACTCACCCCGCTTCCTGAAATGCCGGGGCTGCGCACAGGCAAACTGCCCAACGGACTGACTTACTACGTGCTGCATAATGAAAAGCCCAAAGGGCGTGCCAACTTCTACATAGCGCAGAAGGTAGGCTCGACACTTGAGACTCCCGAGCAGCTTGGCCTTGCCCACTTCCTGGAGCATATGGCATTCAACGGCACAAAGAACTATCCGGGCAAAACGATGCTCAACTATCTCCAGAACAAGGGTATCCGTTTCGGCGATGACATTAATGCCTACACTGATTTCGATGAGACAGTCTATAACCTCGACAATATCCCCACTTCAGATGTGGCGTTGATTGACAGTGTGCTGCTCGTGCTCCGTGACTGGAGTTGCGACCTGCTGCTTGAAGATGCCGAAATCGAGGCCGAGCGCGGTGTGATCCAGGAGGAATGGCGCAGCCGTAACGATGCCTCTGACCGCATGTTCAAGGCGATGCTCCCCGTGATTTTCGAGGAATATCAGTACAAGCAGTCGCCTATCGGCACAATGGAGGTAGTGATGAACTTCAAGCCAGAGGTGCTGCGCGACTACTATCACAGTTGGTATCGTCCCGACCAGCAGGGTATCGTGGTGGTCGGAGACTTCGATGCAGAAGAGATGGAGAAGAAAATCATAGATCTCTTTTCACCGATACCTATGCCCGAAAATGCCCCGGAGCGTACTTACGCCCACGTAAGCGACAACAAGGAGCCGATCTACTTTGAGTTTGAGGACCCCGAACTGAAGAGTCCGATGATTATGACTGCATTCAAGACCGACCGCGTCCCCTTCGAGATGCGCAACACGCTTGAGATGTATGTCAACAATGATCTGATGGAAGCTGTGATTACTCGACTGATCAACAACCGTCTCGAAGAGTATTCCATGAATCCGGACTGCGACTATCAGATGGCAGCCTGCTATTTCGGCCAGTACTACGTGGCAAAGACTAAAGAAGCCTTCTTCTGCAACGTCATCCCCAAGGGTGATCCTGTGGCTGCCTACAAGGACATGATGTCGGTAGTGGCCCGTGCCTGCAAGACAGGCTTTACCGATTCAGAGCTTGAGCGTGTGAATACGGATATTCTCTCTCAGCTTGAAAGCATGTTCAAGGAGCGCGACAATACCAACACCTCGACTCGTGCAAAAGAGATAATCCGCCATTTCGTGGAGAATATCCCGGCTCCCGGTGCCGAGGCAGAGTATCAGATCGCAAGCAGCATACTGACTCAGATACCTGTAGAGCAGGTCAACATGATAGCCTCCATGCTTCTGACTCCTGAGAATCAGGTAATCGTTGTGACTCAGCCCAAGGCAGACGGTTTTACACTTCCTGGCAAGGAGTCTATGCTCAATGCCCTCAACGAAGTGCTCAACATGCAGTATGAAGCCTATGTCGATGAGGTAATCACCGACCCGCTGCTCCCGTCAGAGCCTGTGGCCGGTAAAATCACAGCTGAAAAGGCCGGAGAGTACGACACTACAGAATTTACCCTCTCCAACGGCATGAAGGTAGTGCTGAAGTCGACAGATTTCAACGCCGACCAGATACTTATACAGTGCTGGAGCAACGGAGGCAAGATATACTATCCCGCGTCTCAGGCTTCCAATATCGATGCACTGGAACTCGCTCTTGATGCCAGCAAACTTGGCAACTTCAACAAGAAGACACTCGTAAAATACCTCAAAGGCAAGCAGCTGATGCTCGAGGCGAACATGGGAATGCAGACATTCTACTTCTCCGGCGAGTCGACCGTCAAGGACTTCCCGACACTGATGGAGCTGCTTTATGCATCGATGTCTCAGGTGAGTCCGGATGCAGAGCAGTTTGAGACGGATCGCGCCAACTATGTGCGCCAGTTAGAGCTTGCGGCAGTCAATCCGGATTACATCTTCAGCCAGCATCTCAATTCCACAGAGTGGGACCACAATGCCATGATGGAAGTAATCACAGCCAAGAGCTTGGGTGAAGTGAAATACGATGAAGTGCTGTCGCTGCTGAAATCAGCTACTGCCAATGCAGCCGACTTCACACTCACAGTCGTAGGCAATATCGATGCCGCCACACTGCGTCCGCTTCTTGAAAAATATGCGGCTTCGCTGCCGTCGCTCGGCAAGCCTGGCAAAGCAGCCGTGCTGAGTCCTATAGCTCTGGCTACGGGACGTCCCTCCGACGTGTTCGACCTTAAGATGCAGACTCCGCAGGTCAAGGTGTTCGGTGCATTCAATGGCGAATTGCCCTACACCATGGCCAACTCGTCGCAGATTAATATGCTCGGCGATGTGCTCGGCAATATCTACACGCTCACTCTTCGCGAAGAGGAAGGCGGCACATATAGCCCGGGTGCGTTCGGCTCAATCTATCCCTCTTCCAATCAGTGGATGCTCGCCTATATATTCATCACCAACTCCGAGATGAGCGAGCGTCTTCAGGAGCGTGCCTACAAGGAGGCAATGAATCTTTTTGCCAACGGTGCGAAGGAGGATATGTTCAATCAGGTAAAAGAAGCCGCTATCAATCAATACACCATTCAGGAGCGTACCAACAGCTTCTGGGTCAGCGCGCTGATGAATAAAGAGCGCGGTCTCGACACTGGTGTGGGACGTGACACTTATCTGCGCGGCCTGACAATCGACAAGTTCAATGAATTCGTCAAGAGCATCAACAATGGTGGCAGCAACTACATCAAGGTCGTAATGAACGGCGTGCCTGTGGAGTGATGCGCAATCATCTTATGATGGCAAACTATCATAGAACGTAAGTAAAAATGTAACAGACCTTCAGCGGGGCCATGCGTGGCAACCCTGAGGGTCTGTCACTTGTTGATACTAATACCAAGAATTAATGAGAAAACAGATTATCCGCGGTCTTGCCGCATTAACAATCATGACATTCGCTTCAGTATCGCAGAGCTTTGCCGAATACACCGGCACCAATCCTCTGCTTCAGACCGAACTCCTCCCATATGGTGCGATACCCTTCGACCGCCTGACTCCCGAACTCTACGAGCAGGCAGTGAAAGAAGCCATCGCCCTTCAGAACCACAATATCGATGTGATCGTAAGCAATCCCGCTCCTGCCACATTCGAGAACACCATTGTGGCATATGACCGCTCCGGAGCCGAACTTGGCCGTGCCATGCTCGCGCTGGGCAATATTGAACATGCCGTGGGCGATCCGGCCATGATGAAGGTGCTGGCTGATGTGACACCCCTCCTCTCCGAGCATGAGGCAGCCATAATGCTCAACGAAAAACTCTGGCAGCGCATCAAGGCCGTCTACGACCAGCGTGATGCCATCAAATCGCAGCTTACACCTGAGGATATGCGTCTGCTCGACGAAATCTACAAGGGATTCGCTCTCAACGGAGCTGCCCTGCAGGGCGCCGACCGCGAGAGATACCGTAAGCTCATGGCCGAACTCTCCGACCTGAATGTGAAATTCTCGCAGAATGTGACCAACGGTATGGCTGACCCTGCCCGCCGTGTATGGCTTACCGCCGGACAGCTCGAAGGAGTGCCCGCCGATATCATACAGGCCGCACGTGAAGAAGCCAAGAATGCACTGGTGGCCGAAGGGAAGGCCGACGACGAATCGCTCTATCTCTTTACCGTATTCGCCCCCTCTTATTCACCCTTCATCAAATATGTCAAAGACCGCAGCCTGCGCGAAAAGATGTATCGCCTTTACAACACGCGCAACTCCGAAGGGGAATACAACAATATCCCCGTGCTCATTGACATCGCCAACGTGCGTCGGGAGATAGCCGATCTCATGGGGAAGAATAACTTCGCAGAGTATCAGCTGCAGCACACGATGGCCGAGACCACTGACAACGTATATGCCATGCTCAACGAGCTGCGCGAAGCCTATACTGAGCCTATGAAGGCTGAAATCTCGGAAATCCAGGAATACGCACGCCAGACCGAAGGCCCTGACTTCCAGCTCCGACCCTGGGACTACTCCTATTGGAGCGACAAACTCAAATCGGAGAAATACAGCTTCAACGACGAAGACATGAAGCCATATTTCGAGCTCAACAACACCATCAAAGGGGTGTTCGGACTTGCAACGAAACTATATGGCTATACATTCAAGGAGAATAAAGAGATACCAGGCTATCACCCGGATGTGAAAATCTACGATGTCTACGGTCCCGACAAGAAACTGCTCGGCATCCTCTATGCCGACTTCTTCTATCGTCCCGGCAAGGCTCCCGGCGCATGGATGACCGAATATCAGACAGAAGTGAAGGATGATGCCGGCAACCGCACACTGCCGCTCATATCCATAGTGACCAACTTCTCAAAGCCTGTGGGCGACAAGGAAGTACTGCTCACTCCCTACGAAGTCGAGACATTCCTTCATGAGTTCGGCCACGCGCTTCACGGTCTTTCGGCCCAGGCCAAATATGCATCGATATCCGGCACCAACGTATATCACGACTTTGTGGAACTCTTCTCTCAGTTTAACGAGAATTATCTGACGCAGCAGGAGTATCTCGACGGATTCGCACGCCACTACAAGACCGGCAAGAAGATGCCCAAAGAGCTATTGGACCGCTTTATAAAATCATCGCAGTTCGGCGCGGCCTACAGCTGTATGCGTCAGCTTAACTTCGGTTTCCTCGACATGGCCTACCATATGATAGAGAATCCCCTTCGTGCGTCTGACGATATAGAGGCATTTGAAATAAAGGCCATCGAACCGGTGCAGATTTTCGAACCCGAGAAGGGATGCCTCATATCTCCCGCTTTCAGCCATGTGTTCTCCGGAGGATATGCCGCAGGCTATTACGGCTACAAATGGAGCGAGGAACTCGATGCCGATGCCTTTGCCGCATTCAAAGAGACAGGCGACATATTCGACAAAAAGACTGCCGGACGCTTCCACAAGATGCTTGAGGCCGGCGGCACTGTCGACCCGATGACACTCTATATCGAATTCAGAGGCAAGAAGCCTACAGCCGACGCCCTTCTTGTGCGCGACGGCATCAAACCCGAGTCAGGCAAATAACACACACTGACGGCGAGTCGCCGTATGCGTCATGTCGAAGCATATGGCACACACTCGAAAAATAACTCTGCAACATAGTTTTGCAACCATAAATATCCCGCTTTCACCCATCGATAGCTACCGATGGATGGGAGCGGGATAATGTATGATAAAAAGTGAGGAGAGACTCTTCCATATTCAAAAAAAAAGCTAAATTTGCGGTCAAATCTACATACCTAAAGCACAGATTATGCAACTGAAAGAATCATTTGCGGGCACCCTTGAGTCAGGCGACATCCATGTGCGCCTGATGCCGAGTCCGACACCCGGACTTACAATCCATCTGGAGAGTTCGGTGGCCTGCCAGTTCGGCGACCAGATACGCCGGGTAATAGCCGAGACCCTTGCGGAGCTCGGTATAGATTCGGCTGAAGTGAATGCTACCGACAAAGGAGCACTCGACTGTACAATCCGCGCACGAGTGACGGCGGCAGCCGTTCGGGCCACAGGCAAGGACGTCTGGGCCGACTGAAACCAATCTAACCAACCTACATCAGAAATTACCATGGAAAGACTCCGACGGACAATGATGTTCGTGCCGGGCAACAATCCCGGAATGATGGCCGATGCCCATATCTATAGGCCGGACTCCATCATGCTCGACCTTGAAGACTCAGTGACAATGGCTGAGAAAGACACAGCCCGGCTTCTTGTCTATAACGCTCTTAAAAGCGTGGATTACGGCGATACAGAGATGGTGGTGCGAATCAATCCCCTCAACACACCTTACGGCAAGAAAGATATAGAGGCTGTAGTAAAGGCCGGCGTGGATGTGATACGCATGCCCAAGACAGAGACTGCTGAAGAGGTAGTGGAAGTGGAGCGAGAGATAGAGAGGGTAGAGCGAGAGATAGGATGCGAGGGGCGCACGCTCATCATGGCAGCCATCGAAAGCGCCCTCGGCATCTGCAACGCCTATGCCATAGCCACCGCATCTCCACGCATGATGGGCATAGCTCTGGGTGCCGAAGATTATTGTGCGAATCTCAAGACCCAGCGCACACCCGATGGCGACGAACTGCGTCTGGCCCGCGAGACAATCGTAGTGGCCGCCCGCGCCGCCGGCATAGCAGCGCTTGATACAGTATATTCCAATCTCGAAGATATGGAGACATTCCGCAAAGAAGTGGAATTTATTCATAGACTCGGATTCGACGGAAAATCCATCATCAACCCCCGTCAGATCGAAATTGTCAATGAAGTGTTCGCGCCTACTGAAAAAGCCATTGAGAAGGCGCGCATCATACTGGCCGCCATACGGGAGGCCGAAGCAAAGGGCTCGGGTGTGATAGCCGTCAACGGCAAGATGGTGGACCGTCCGGTAGTGATACGAGCCCAGCGCACCATAGATCTTGCAATCGCATCAGGAATATTAAAAGAGGAGGAAGTGTAAATGAGCAGCATCAGTCAACGCGCGCCCCTTGCGGAGAAGGCGGCCGAACAACTCAACAAGACCGTAAGTCATCCCGAGACATCAGTCAAGAACCCCACTCCGCGCATGGAGCTCCAGAAAGCGTCGCCCAAACTGGTGACACTTGATGAGGCCATACGCCGCAGCGGACTGAAAGACGGTATGACGATATCATTCCATCATCACTTCCGTGGCGGCGACAAGGTTGTCAATCTCGTAGTGGGGCGTCTGGCAGAGATGGGGTTCAAAGACCTTCACCTCGCCGCGTCCAGCCTGTCGGATGTGCACGCTCCGCTCATTGAGCATATAGAGAACGGCGTAATCACCAGAATCTCCACCTCCGGACTGCGCGGTCAGCTGGCCGACCGTATCTCACGCGGCCTTATGAAAGAACCAGTGATATTCCGCAGTCATGGAGGCCGTGGCAGTGCGATCGCCTCCGGCGACCTGCACATCGACGTGGCATTCCTCGGAGCCTCCTCGGCCGATCCTCTTGGCAACGCCTGCGGCTACTCACGGTCTGAAAACGCCAAGTCAATCTGCGGCTCATTGGGTTATGCGCTTCCCGACGCACAGTATGCCGACAAGGTGGTGATACTCACCGATGACCTTGTGGACTATCCCAACACCCCCTGTTCCATATCGGAAAGACAGGTAGACTACGTGGTGGAAATCGACTCCGTAGGTGACAGTTCGAAGATTTCATCCGGGGCAATCCGCGACAGCAAGAACCCCCGCGACATCCTTTTGGCCCAGAAAGCCGCCAAGGTAATCATCAACAGCGGCTACTTCAACGATGGCTTCTCGATACAGACCGGCACCGGCGGAGCCTCGCTCGCAGCGGTGAAATACATCCGCCAGAGCATGATTGACCGAGGCATCAAGGCCTCCTTCGCATTGGGAGGCATCACCGCCCATATGGTCAGACTGCATGAAGAGGGGTTGATTGAACGCCTGATCGACGTGCAGTCGTTCGACAAGGTGGCGGCCGAATCGCTCAAGAGCGATATGATGCACAAGGAGGTCAGCGCCAATGAATACGCCTCGGCCGATGAGCCGGGTTCGGCAGTGCACTATCTTGACATGGTGATACTCTCAGCTCTGGAGGTGGATGTCAACTTCAACGTCAACGTGCTTGTGGGCAGCGATGGAATAATCCGCGGCGCCATCGGTGGCCATCCCGATACGGCCGCCGATTCGGCCCTGTCGATAATCGTATGTCCGTTGCTTCGCGGACGCATACCATGTGTGGTGGATGAAGTGACCACACTTATCACCCCCGGCTCATCAGTCGATGTGATAGTGACCGAATATGGGATTGCCGTCAATCCGCGCCGTCCCGAGCTCGCCGGACGCCTGCGGGCTGCCGGACTTGATGTGACCGAAATCACAGCCCTCCGCGACAAAGCCCTCTCAATCATTGGCACCCCGGCGGCGCTCCCGTTCGGCGACAGGGTGGTAGGCGTGGTGATGAACCGCGACGGCAACGTGCTTGACGTAATAAGAAACATAGCCGACTGACAACGTGATAACACTCGACCAGCTTCTTGCCGCACGCGACCGTCGGCGCGACCTCCAGATCCGTCTCCTGGAGGCGCATCCGGAGCTTGCCCTTATAGTGCTCACGGTCAATATCCCCGGCAATATAAAACAGACACCCGAGAGCCGCGACATAGGCCATGAGGGAGTGAGGGTATTGAGAGAACGGTTCGGTCAGAAGTTGCAAGAGCTGACAGTCAATGATCTGCCTACAGGTTTCGAGGCCTTCCTCCTTGTCGATTCCGACGAAGAGGAGGCCAAGAGCCTTTCGGTTGAGATAGAAGACACGCATCCTCTCGGGCGTCTGATGGATATAGATGTCATAGGTCGCGACGGAGTGCCCCTGAGCCGCCTTACCAGAGGACACGGCAATCGGCGGTGTCTGCTCTGCGGCGACGACGCCCGTGTGTGTATGCGCAGCGGGCGCCATACGATAAGCGAACTTACGGATGAAATCCTCAGATTGCACGATGGATACTTCAAGCGGATTTGAACTGCGCGACATGCCGTTGTCGCTGGATTTTATGGCTAAGCGACGCGATGAATTTCTGGCCTCTTGCGGTCTGCGGAGTGAACCTGCAGACTACGCCGTAGGCGTATACGACAGCTCCGACCGCCTTGTGGGCACAGCCTCGTTGAGCGGCGATGTGATAAAATGCGTGGCTACTGCCCCCTGCGTCAGAGGAGAGTCGCTGACTCCGGCCATGCTGACATCCATTATGGAATATGCCTCGCGGCATGGAATCAGGAATCTTAGGGTATTCACCAAGCCGGAGTATGAGAGTGCGTTCGCATTGATGGCCTTCCACAAGACAGGAGAAGGGGAAGGATGCGTGATGATGGAGCAGGATCCCGGTCGGCTCAGGCGCTATTGCGATTATCTGGGCCAGCTCGAACGCCACGGCCGTGTGGGATGCATCGTGGTCAATGCCAATCCGATGACCATAGGCCATCTCTATCTGATAGAAAAAGCCGCCGCAGAGACGGATACCCTCTTCGTAATCCCCGTGGCCGATGATATTGACGGAGGATTCAGTTATCGTTGTCGCGTCAGGATACTTCGGCGTGCCACGGCGCATTTGCCGTCGGTGCAGGTGGTGGAGGGGAGTCCGTATGCGGTCAGCCGCTCCACATTCCCCTCATACTTCATCAAGGAACTGAGCGATGTGACGGCCGCCCATATAAGTCTTGACCTCGACTTGTTCCTGCGGCATATAGCTCCGGCATTGAGTGTCGATGTAAGGTTTGTGGGCACGGAAACGAAAGATCCCCTTACGGCCGCCTACAACGAAGAGATGCATCGGCGTCTGCCGTCGGCGGGCATTGAATTGCGTGAGATTCCCCGCCTCGCTACCGGGTGCGACGGATTGCCTGTAAGCGCATCGCGGGTGAGAGAACTGATCGACACCGGGCGCAGTGGCGAGGCATTGTCCCTTGTGGCAGAAGCCGCCATCCCCAATGTGCTGGCCCGTGCGGCATCGGTAGCGCTGCGGGACGAGCTTGACCTGACTCCGAAACCCGGTCTTGTAGACCGTGCCAACAGAGGTGCCCACCGGGATATGGATTATCCGATGATGATGCGGAGCATCACTGCGCTTGAACCCGTGTTCGCACGTCTTGCCGAAATCGCCATTAATGGAGAACCCGATGCGGCCGACCTCCAGACCATCGGCATCGAAGGGGAGAGGCGTATGCTGGAGGCCACCGGGGGCGTCAATACGCATCGGGGAGCACTTTTCTCCATCGGACTTGCCGTAGTGGCGGCCGCACGCATCCACTCACTTGGCCGATGCCTTACAATCTCCGCAATAAGAAAGATGATAAGTTCGATCGCCTGCAGGATGCCCCGGCCGGAAGGCACCCATGGGGATGGGGTAAGGAAGCGTTACGGCATCCCCGGCGCTCTTGAGGCCGCACGCGAGGGCTATCCGGAAGCCGCCCATGTGGCGTCGATGTCTGACCCTCACCGGATGCTGCTGTCGCTGATGAGCAGGATAGAGGATTCCAATGTCTGGCATCGCGCCGGAGCGGATGGAGCGGCCTACGTAAAGACCGTCAGCCGGCAGGCCCTTAAAGTTTCCGAATCGGAGATGCCGGGGCTTCTGAGGCAACTCGATGCCGACTTCATGGCCCGGAGAATATCTCCCGGCGGAGCTGCCGACATGCTCGCCCTCGCATTCTTCCTGCGTGCAGTCAGCTGCCGCTGACAAAAACCGGAGGCTCATGAGCCTCCGTAATACAAACCTGACACAGATACAAACCTGACACATATCCTCCTCCCGTCCCGGCCTGACTGAAGCGTAGGCAGAGCCATGGGAATTTATTCACACAACCTTAAACATCCAAACACCTGACAACATGGTTGAAGTAATCGACAAAGGAGTCTATCTCCTCGACGGCGAACGCATCGCCACCGACACTACCGGACTTCCCGCACCTGCCGAAGCCCGAGAGAATACCATCACCTACGGCATACTCCGTGCCCACGATGCCGACGGCTCCAAAGACGATGCCATGCGCATCAAGTTTGATGCCATGATGAGCCATGACATCACATATGTAGGTATCATCCAGACAGCACGCGCTTCGGGACTTGAGAAGTTCCCGATACCATATGCAATGACCAATTGCCACAACTCTCTCTGCGCCGTGGGAGGCACAATCAATGAAGATGACCACGTATTCGGCCTGTCGGCCGCCAAGAAGTACGGTGGCATCTACGTGCCGGCCAACCAGGCGGTCATACACCAGTACGCACGCGAGATGATGGTGAAATGCGGCAACATGATACTCGGTTCAGACAGTCACACCCGCTATGGCTCACTCGGCAACATGGGTGTCGGCGAAGGCGGCGGCGAACTCGTGAAGCAGCTGCTCAACAACACCTGGGACATAAAGGCTCCTGAAGTGGTGCTCGTATGGCTTGAGGGGGTACCGCGCAAGGGTATAGGTCCGCATGACGTGGCTATCTCACTCGTAAAGGCCGTATTCGACAGTGGATTCGTCAAGAATAAAGTGCTTGAATTCGCAGGTCCCGGCGTGAAGCATCTCCCCATCGACTTCCGCAACGGCATCGACATCATGACCACCGAGACTACCTGTCTCAGTTCCATCTGGGTGACCGACGATGAAGTGCGCCATCACTACGAGATACACCGCCGGCCTGAGGACTATCGCGAGCTGCGCCCTGGCAAAGTGGCCTATTATGACGGCATGATACGCATCGACCTCTCCCGGCAGGAGGCCATGATAGCACTGCCGTTCCATCCATCCAACGCCTACACCATCCATGAATTGCAGGCCGACCCGGAGCGTATACTCCGCGAAGTGGAGGAAGACGCACGCAAGCGCTTTGGCGACAAGATAGAAATCGACCTGGCGGGCAAAGTGCGCGACGGGAAGGTCTATGCTGACCAGGGTATCATAGCCGGTTGTTCGGGGGGCACATATGATAACCTTGCCGAAGCCGCGTCCATACTAAAAGACAAAAGCGTAGGCAACGACTACTTCACGATTTCGGCCTATCCGCAGTCCACCCCCGTGTATATGGCCACAACCCGCGACGGGATAGCCACCGAGCTACTTGAGGCCGGAGTCGTAATCAAGCCCGCATTCTGCGGACCCTGCTTCGGCGCCGGCGATGTGCCTGCCAACAACGGCCTGTCAATCCGCCACACCACCCGCAATTTCCCCAACCGCGAAGGCTCCAAACCCGGTCAGGGTCAGATTTCGCTTGTGGCTCTGATGGATGCCCGCTCGATAGCCGCCACAGCCGCCAACGGCGGTGTGATTACGGCCGCTACAGATGTGGACTACACCAACGAGCACAAGCCCTACGAATATGACCCGAAAATCTATGAGCGCCGTGTATATCAGGGATTCCGCAAGGAGAACCTTGACGAAGAACTGCGCTACGGCCCGAACATCAAGGACTGGCCGCGCATGTATCCCATGCAGGAGAATATGCTGCTTGAGCTTGCCGCAGTGATACACGACCCCGTCACCACCACCGATGAGCTTATCCCTTCGGGCGAGACATCAAGCTATCGCTCCAACCCGCTGAAACTCTCCGAGTTCGCTCTCTCACGCCGTGTGCCTGAATATGTGGGGCTGAGCAAGCGCATACAGAAAGAAGACCTTGAACGCCGCGACGGCCATTGCCCGGCGCATATCGAAGAGGTGTTGGCCAAGGTGGGGGCAAAGAGTGCCGATACGTCATTCGGGTCGTGTGTATTCGCCAATCGCCCCGGCGACGGCTCTGCCCGAGAGCAGGCGGCAAGTTGTCAGAAAGTGCTGGGGGGCGATGCCAACATCTGCTATGAATACGCCACCAAGCGCTATCGCTCCAACTGCATCAATTGGGGAATCGTGCCTTTCACAATCGATAAGGATACAGTGTTCGACTGCAGCGCCGGCGACTATGTATTCGTCGCAGGGATACGTGAGGCAATCCTCGGCGGCAAGGAAGAGGCCGACGCCAAGATAATCAAAGCCGATGGCAGTGTGACCGACATCCGGCTCCACTTCAGCCCGCTGACCGCAGATGAACGTCAGATTCTGGCCGACGGATGCCTGATGAACTATTATGCGGCCCGCAAGAAATAAAGTGCCGCATCGCGGAAATCTGAATCAACCTATATAAACCGGACAGTCTGCGCGAGCAGAGCACGTACAGCCGCTTGCGCAGACCGTCGTAAAACAGCAATACCATGGAAAAAATCAAAATGACCACCCCCCTTGTTGAGATGGATGGCGATGAAATGACTCGTATCCTCTGGAAGATGATCAAAGAAGAGCTTATTCTTCCCTACGTCGACCTCAGGACAGAATACTATGACCTGGGTCTGCCCGAGCGCGACAAGACCGATGACCGCATCACCGTAGATGCGGCCGAGGCTACGAAGAAATACGGCGTGGCAGTGAAATGCGCCACCATCACACCCAACGCCCAGCGCATGACGGAGTATAATCTCCATCAGATGTGGAAGAGTCCTAACGGCACAATACGTTCGCTGCTCGACGGCACCGTATTCCGCACCCCCATCACAATCCCCACCATCAAGCCTGCGGTTAAATCGTGGGAGAAGCCCATCACCATCGCTCGTCATGCATATGGCGATGTATACAAGAATGTGGAAATCAGAGCCGAAGAAGCGGGAGTCGCAAAACTCGTGTTTGAAGGAGAGTCGGGGAAGCGCGAGGAACTCGTGATTCATGAGTTCAAGGCCCCCGGAGTGCTCCAGGGGATGCATAACACCGACAAATCCATCACATCCTTTGCCCACGCCTGCTTCAAATTCGCAATTGATACGCGTCAGGATTTGTGGTTCTCTACCAAAGACACCATCTCCAAGAAATATGATGCTCGTTTCCGCGAGATATTCGAGGCCGTCTACGAAGAGTATAAGAGCGACTTCGAGCGTCTCGGCATAGAGTACTTCTATACGCTGATCGACGATGCCGTGGCGCGCGTGATCCGCAGTCATGGCGGTTTTATATGGGCCTGTAAGAACTACGACGGCGATGTGATGAGCGATATGGTGTCGACGGCTTTCGGTTCACTTGCCATGATGACTTCAGTGCTCGTATCGCCCGACGGCAAGTATGAGTACGAGGCGGCACACGGCACAGTGACACGCCATTACTACAAGCATCTCAAAGGAGAAGAGACCTCTACTAATCCCATGGCCACCATCTTCGCATGGAGCGGTGCGCTTCGCAAACGCGGCGAACTTGACAGTCTGCCCGAACTTGTGAATTACGCCAATCAGCTTGAAGACGCATGCTTCGACACTCTCAACGACGGCATAGTGACCAAAGACCTTGTCAATCTTATGGAAGGCATCGAGCCCAAGGCAGTAAACTCTGCCGACTTCCTTCACGCAATCCGCGAGCGTCTTGACCGCCGTATGAACTGAACAACATAATAGACTTAACGTATGATAGACCGCAGGGGCGCCCCCCTCCGGTCTATTTTTGTAGAAAGTCGTCATGTTAATAAAAGTTAAATATTTTAGATTCCTGTGTTTTTCTTCATCTTCCGAATAAGTCGCATATCATATCAAATTGACATGAGGTCAATGATACATCCTTATAGATTCAGATATAGTCATGGAATAAGGCAAGATAAACAGTAGGGATATGACAGGATACGGAGCTGAGATGAATATATGACTACTCAGCTAATGTAGTGTAAAAATTTGGTATTGTAGTCAAAAACTCTTAATTTTGTGCATCTTGATTTAGATGTTCCAGATTATCATTTTCATAGACTTCAAGTCAAGGTAAGTAAGTATTCAAATTCAGAAGTCATTTAAGTGTCTTTCAATAAGTACGTGTTCAAATTTAATTTATACAATATGCGGGCTTATTTTTTAGTCGATTCCGGTGCTGAGTGAAGGAGGATATCGACATATTCGACTGAACGACAAGCCTGAAGCGGCAAAAAAGAAGCCGTAGATCGGATAAAAGATCCCCTTTCAATTACTATCGGTTAAATTTGAACACCCTCTTAGTAAGATTCATTAAGATTTTGGCATTGAAAGAAACATATCCAGACACTTTTTATGATTCCTTAGAAAGTTTAAGCGACTTCATTGTATAAATTCAATTTGAAGACTGGCTTATGATGCAAAATATTTTCAATTTAAACTAAATAACACATGAGACATTTCTACTTGCTGTTAACGTTGCTGGCGATACTCGTGCCATCATCTGCAAAGGCCGACATTACGGTGCATCTGGAGACCAACTCACCGATTGCTTCCTTCGTAGTGTTAATCAATGGCTACAATGCCGAGCGTCATGATTGGAATTCCGAAGGCGCCATGATTCTGACTTTTAAGGAAGGAGAAGACCCTAATATCAATCTTAACGTCAACTCAGGATATGTCATTAATTCCATATCGCTTGATGGAGAACAGATTGCCAATGACATAACCTCCAACTATTATGTAAATCCATCCGCACTCTACGATGGGTGCACACTCATTGTGCAGGCTTCGGAGCGGCCTAAGACAAATGTGACCATCTATGGCGATCCGTCGCAGATTAAAGTGGCATATATGTATCAGACATATGACGAGTCAAGCTGGGATGCCGGCACGCTCTCCATCACTCTTCAGGACCCATATTCAAGCGTGACGATTTCAGCCCGCGACGGCTTCGGACTGCAGGGAGTCAACGTAAACGGCAATAATGAACTCCAGCCGGGCTCACGCACCTTCACGCTCTATCCGTCGACCCTTAAACCGGGCGACAACCGGGTGGAAGTGTCATCCTATTCAATGGCAGACGAGCGTAGCAGCCATTTCACAGTCATAGTCAACGGCGACCCGGCATCTGTAAGTCTGCGTCTGGCCGGCGACTCTTACGACATTACCGGCGATGCGCTCAATGCCCCCATTGCATTCAATCCCGACTTTGACCTCCCGATACGCATAGAGCCAAATATCTACGGTCATACATTCTATCGCGTGATGGCTGACGGGACTGAGATAATCCCATCCGATGGCTCATATAAGATTGCCGAACTGGCCGACAATGGCGTGATTACGATTGATGCGGATTATCCTGACAAGGATATTCCGGTGAGATTGTCGTTTGTCAATCCGGACACCGAGGGAGCCGTGCTGAGGGTATCCGACACACAGTTCAACGTCATTCCGCGTGAGCAGTGGCTTGCCCCGGATTTCACGGTAAAGATGGGCACAGTGGTGCATGTGGAGCTTGACGCGGCCAATTATACAGTAAGCGCCGACTTCAACGGTCGCCCCGTCGAGGGTAATAGTCTTTCATTTACTGCTACAGATGAGGCCGGCTATAATATAGAAGTGACGGCAGAACCGATGGCACCATATGAGGTGACCTTCTACTATGAGAGTCTCCCGGCCCACTTCCACGTGCTTCGCGGCAATATGAATGATGATGTTGTAGAGATGACCGGACAGGATGAGACGGTAGTGTCGGTGGCACGTAATCTCAACCGTATTCGCATTGTGCCGGATGAAGGATGGCTTGTCACATACGTATATGTAGACGGTGTGGAGGGGACAACCGATTTTCAGGTATCCGGCAATGCCACTGTAGAAGTATATGTGGAAGAATATGCCCGCGATCTCAAGGCCTCGGTATATCTTGACCCGGCGATGGAATGGAATTACTGTGGAGTCACACTCTGCGGGGACGATGAATCTAAGAAACAGGTAATCGACCTTACAGCCGGCTATAATCTGGTGTCATTCAATGCCGATGACATGCCATTCGAGTTTGAGGTGCGCTGTGGTGTGCCGGAATATTATATGTATTTTGACGGCGAATTATGCAGCGATGCCATATCATCGGATATGTTTAGCCTTATTGACCTGAAAGATGGTTCGGTAGTGAAATTATATGCAGGGCTTCCGGCCATGTGCGATGTGCGCCTTGAAGTGGAAGATGGAGTGGATGCAATCGTGATGCACGACATTGTGGCTGAAGTGTCTGCCTCAGAAGCTCTGACTCTTCCCGCCGGCACGATGATTACCGTTAAGCCGGCGACTGCGACTGAAATCAAAGTCATGGCCGGCGAACGCGAGATTTTAGCCGATTCAGAAGGTGCTTATAATTTCATAGTAGAAGAATCGTGCACAATCGTAGTCAGCGCAGGCACAGTCTCCGGAATCTCCGCTATAGAAGGGGGCGATAGAGCCGATGTATATTCACTGCAGGGAGTGTGTGTGCTTAAAGAAGCCGATACAGCCGCACTCCGTGCTCTTCCGCGCGGATGCTACATCATCTCCGGGCGCAAGGTATGGCTGCGCTGACAAGTATAATTCGACTGAGCGAGATTCGACTGAGCGACAAGCCGGAAGCGGCAAAAAAGAAGCCGTGGATGATATAAAAGATTTATCATCAATTACTATCGGTTAAGTCTGAACACTTGCTTATTGACTTGAACAGATACATATATCACCATTGGATACAAATAAAACCATCCAGATATCATTATGAAACGAAATATTCTTCCACTCTTGGCCCTTGCTGCCGCCTCGACAGTGCTTGCGCAGACACCGCTTGATCCCGGGACATCGGCCACCCTTAGGAGTCGGCGTGCCGGATATAGTGTCGGCACACGCCCGGACGGCAAGGGACACCTGATGCGTAAAAGCCAGTCAGAGCGACAGTCAGTGCAGACAGTGGGAGCCTTCATCACTCTCAACGCCGGATATTCAGCATCCGACCTTGAGGCCGAAGGACTGTCATTGCATGCCACCCGTGGAGATTTCTATCTGGCGCGTATTCCGCTTGACGAAGTAGAGCGGATAGCCTCTCATCCCGCAGTGGCCACACTCCGTCTGGAGCGCACCGTGACAGGCAAGATGGACCGTGTGAGAGCCTCCATTGGAGCCGATGCCCTTCAGGCCGGCGAAGTGCTTGATTATAAATATACGGGCAAAGGAGTGCTTTGTGCGGCAGTCGACGGAGGTTACGACCCGAATCATCTCAACTTCCGCAATCCTGACGGGAGCAGCCGCATACTCAACTTTACCTATTTCCGCCCCACAGAGTATGGCGATCCCGCTACCGAAAATTATGGGCCAGACTACATGCCGCAAATCGATACCGAGAACTCCACTACGTTCCACGGCACCCACACTCTCGGCATCATGGCCGGAGGCTACCGCGGCAAGGTGAATGCCGCGCAGATGGCCGAGTCGTCATCCGGCCAGTCAGGGCCTTCTGTCGAAATCAGCGAAATCGACAATCCCTACTACGGCATTGCACCGGAGGCCGACATCGCAGTGGCATCCGGAGTGTCAACCGATTATTATATCGCGCTCGGCATCGATGAGATACTCAACTTCGCCAGTGAGCGTCAGGCTCAGCTCGGGCATCCTTATCCGGTGGTAATCAATCTTTCGATGGGAACCAACCTTGGTCCGCACGACGGGACAGGATTGCTTGCGACCTATCTTGACGAAGTAAGCGAAAAGGGTCACACCAGCAACACCGTATGTGTGGCCGCCGGCAATGAAGGCGACCTCAACATAGCGGCACATAAGGTGTTTGCCGAAGGGGATGATACGCTGCTTGTGGGTATGGAGTCGTTTGATACTGATCCGGTGGAGTACCCTAACGTAGTGAACGGCCCTGTCTACATATACTCCGACACCGAAGAGCCGTTTGAGGTGCAGGCGTTGATCTACAATAAGGAGCGTGGCACAGTCGTGTTCCGGGCCGTGGCCAAGGCCGATGGTTCGGGCGAAGACTTATATTATGTAAGCTCTCCCGAATTCTCAAGTTATGACTCGGATGTGGTGTCGCCACAGCTTGCCCAGTATTTCAAGGGGTATATCGGAGTGTCGGGTATGCTCGATTCGTTAGAGAGCGGGCGCTACTTCGGAGTAGTGGACGCGATGCTTTGGGAGACAGAGGCCAACCGTAGCAATTATGTACTGGTGATTCAGGTCAAAGGCACAGCCGGACAGAGAGTCGACATGTTTGCCGACGGCCAGTTCTTCCAGTTCGGCGACCATGGCCTGTCGGCACTCGGAGTGACTCCGGGCACATGCGACGGGTCGATATGCGACACCGCCACAGGACATAATACGATTGTCGTCGGATCCTACAACACCCGCGACGCGTGGGCCTCTCTTGATGGCGAACTGTATTCATACGATCTCTTCCATGGCGAAGAGGTGTCGTCATTCTCCTCATGGGGCACACTCGTCGACGGACGCCGGCTTCCCACAGTATGTGCTCCCGGAGCCACGGTGATTTCCTCCACCAACGAGTATTATCTACAGGACAACAGCATCGGCATCGACAACCTTCAAGCCACGGCCGAAGCCGATGGACGGCGTTACAGCTGGCATCAGTGTGTGGGCACCTCGATGGCCACACCCGTAGTGTCGGGCACTGTGGCACTCTGGAAAGAAGCCGACCCGACTCTGAGCTATTCCGATATCCGCGATATCATAGAGACCACGGCGCGCAAGGATGCCGACGTGACGTCCGATCCCTCGCTCAGCGTGAAGTGGGGAGCCGGGAAACTTGATGCGCGTGCGGGGCTTGTAGAGGTGCTGCGCCGCATGGGTATCGACTCCGTAGCCGACATCGAGGCGGAGCCCGGACGCTCCTTCATGGTGACATCCGTGGCCGGGGGATATCATGTCGTGGCCGCCGGAGCTTCGCGCCTTGAGGTGAGGGTCTACGACATGACCGGGGCAGAGGCCGCCTCCATGAGCAGTGACTCAAATGAGGGGACCGTGGCTGTCTCATCGCTTGGCAAGGGGGTATACCTGCTCAACATCAATGGTGTGCATACAGAGAAAATAGTAGTGAAATAACTAATCCAACAGCTATAAATCATGTTTAATCCTATCAAGACTCTAATTGCCGCCACATTGCTCACGGCGGCGGCCTCACTGCCACTCAGTGCCCAGACGCAAGAGCCTATGATGACGTTCCATACGCAGCGCTATGATATGGTGGGTGCGGAGAACGTATTTTCGATTTCGCTCGGGGCCATCGAAGACACATATGTGGATATAGATTTCGGGTTCGGTCCGGTTGAGTATAAAATCGGTTCGGCTGATTTCGATGTCAATACCGGTGAGATTAATGGCACAATTATCTCCGGACAGGTAAGCGAGGACGGTATAGTCAAAATCTATGGGAATCCGCTGGCTATCGATTATCTCAACCTCGAGGGTGTATATATCGATGAACTCGATATCTCTCAGCTCGTCAATCTCGACATACTGAATGTAGAACACAACATCATTCCCGAACTCGACTTGAGCGCCATGAAGTATCTCCAGGCGCTTTATGTATCCGACAACCCTTTTGACCGGAAGCCGCTGCTGATAGGTCCGAATCATCCGGAACTGATGCTGATACAGATGGAGAATGTGGGATCCATAGATCAGTCATTCAATATATCGGACTATCCCAATCTTGTGAGTTTCGATGCATATCATACGCTCGACTTGCGCCACTGTGATCCCACGGGATGCCCCAGACTGGCACGTCTGTCGATCGATATGACCGGAGTTGAGACTCTTGACGTAAGCAAGAATCCGGAGTTGCTCATTCTCTGCATTTCGCAGACACATGTGACGGAGATTGACCTCACGGCCAATACGAAGCTGCAGCAGTTGTACTGCTCGAACTCGGGTAATGTCAACAGTGAGACCAAACTGCGCACACTCGATGTGTCGATGTGCCCGGATCTTGTGTATCTCTTCGCGTCAGACAATCTTCTTACCGACCTCGATATCACAGGCAATCCCAACCTGCGGGATCTGTCGGTATCCAACAATTATCTCCGCACCATCGACTTCTCAGGGTCGCCCGACCTCTATCAGGTCAACATATCCAAGAACGACATGGACTTTGTGACCCTGCCGGCACCTCGCGAGACCATCCGCGAGTATTATTACGAGCAGCGGGCAATCGCTCTGTCACGCAGTTATGCAGTAGGCAGCGAGATTGACCTTGAATCGCGTCTGGAACGTCCGGGCACCACGACAACAGCACGTCTTATGTGTGGCGACAAGGAACTCGGCGATGACTACTACAACTATGCGCAGGGCATCATAGAGTTCTACAAGACCACACCGGACAGTGTATATCTTTCGTTCAGTAACTCTATGTTTGCTGATTTCCCGCTGACTACATCGAAGTTTGTCGTGAAGACGGCAGAGGAATTGGGCAAGGATGCGGCGATGGTGACTTACCGTCTTAAACCTTCTGCCAAATCGGTGGCACTGCGTGTGGGTATAGCCGGAGCCACTCCCGAGAATCCGAAACGATTCAGTGTGGATTTCGGCGATGGCAATCCAGTGGATTTCACCACTGCCACCAATCTGCTTCCGGACACACCCAACGCAGAGGGCGACAAGAAAATGGTGGGAGCGATGACCGTATATATTCCAGAGGGAGAAGACCTCACGGCATTCGGCATCAGCGATGTGCAGCTCGGCTCAATTGATGTGACGGCGGCCCGCTCATTGGCTTACCTTTCGGTGACTGACTGCGGTGTGGGCAGCATCGATCTGCAGTACAACCGCTGTCTGCGTATGCTTGACCTCAGCGGCAATGCCCTTGAGACACTTGATCTGACCGGAGCAGAGATGATGCACTCTAAGAATCTCCTCACCGAAGTATATGCAAACCGAAACCGGATTGCCTCTTTCACCACGACCGAGAACCGTACGCCTCTGGTGCTTGAACTGGCCGACAATAAACTCACGGAGTTCAGCCTCTCCAAGTGCTCGTATATAGAGCGTGTGGATGTCTCGGGCAATCAGCTCACCGATATAGACCTTCAGGACTGCGAGGCTCTGACGAGTCTCAATGTAGCCGGCAATAATCTGGCTTCGATCAAAGTGCCGGCTTACACGCCGCTTCGCGAACTAAACATCTCAGGCAACCGCTTCCCTCTGTCGACACTCCCGTCTCACGGCTCGTTTGAAACCTACACGTATGCACCGCAGCAGGAGTGGATGATGCCGGAAAAGGCACCTTCATGCAATCTGTCGGAGCAGATGGTGACTGTCGACGGGCATTCTACGGAGTTCAAATGGTATGCGGCGGCCGACGGGCGCGAACTGACATCGGATGAAGTGACAGCCAATGGCGCAAAGTTTATCTTCAATGCCACCGACATAGGTGAAATATACGCCACATGGACAAATGCCGCTTTCCCCGATTTCAAGGGTGCGGATATCTATCGCAGTTCAAATGTGAAGCCTGCCGATCGGCCGACACATGTAGCTGCCTCCTTTACTACCAGAGAGGCTGTAAGCTCAAGCATTATCCTGACGTCAGCCATACCGGGCAATTTCGTATATATCGACTGGGGGGGCGACGGCAATCTGGAGCAGTACAGACTCAGTGACCGGATCTACACCATATTCCCCATTGAGACATATGCCGGAGCCGATGTAAAAGTCTATACCTATGATGACCGTGATGCAATCTCGGTGTTCAGCATGTCGAATGTGCCTCTTGCCAATATTGATCTTTCCCGGATGAGTGATGTGTTTGCAGTCAATCTGTCGAATTCGGGGCTTGCCGCATCCACAATTCAACTCCCTGCCACTTCAGTTCGGGAGCTGAACCTCTCCGGATGTGATGTGACCGGCATTGACTTCAGTGTATATGGCGAGTTGCAGCATCTTGAGCTTCAGAATTGCGGCCTCAAAAGCTTCGATGCCACTTCCTGCAAGTCGCTGCAGAGTCTGGTGGTGAGCAATAATGAACTGACAGAAATAAGCCTCGACAATCCTGTCATGTGGGAGCTGATGGCATCTGGCAATCAGTTTGAGCATATTGACCTGTCGGGAGTGCCCGCAATGGAACAGCTATGGCTCGACAACAACAAACTTCGCGAACTCGACGTCACGATGCTCAGCAACCTCAAGGTGATGGATCTGACGTCCAACTGCTTCACGCTGACCACACTGCCTCGAGTGCTCTCAACCTATAACCTTTACTACTATGCGAGTCAGGCTCTCTATCCCGTAGTCATAGAGAATGGCAATACAATCGACCTGTCCGACCAGCTGATGGTGGGAGTCAACCGCACGAACTACCGTTGGTTCCGCGACCGTAGCGCCTTCCTTGGGGACGACGGCACAATCATGGGCGATGAGCTTGCAGAGGGAGTGGATTATGACGAGAACGATGGAGTGTTCACATTTAACACTTCGGTCAAGGATGCACTCTGTGTGATGACCAATGCCGCATTCCCTAATCTGGTATATCTGAGTAATCCTGTGGATATCACGGTGTCTGGTGTGGATATGATTCTTGACGAGGATGCATCGGTAGAAGTCTACAATCTGAATGGCGTGAAGGTGGCCGATTCAGTAGAGTCGCTTCTCCCGGGTATATATGTTGTGCGTCAGGGTAGTCGCAGCTTTAAGATAGCTGTAAGATGAATATGTCAGGAGTCCATGTGACTGCTGAATTTAAAAACGAATACTTACTTGATTGAAAGAAAGCCGGATACGCATTGCGCGTATCCGGCTTTCCGATTATAGCGGGATGAGAGTCAGTCGTGATGGTGGTGTTTTTTCGATTTTTTATGATGTTTCTTCTTTGGTTTTGGCGGTTTCTTATGTTTATGATGTCGCGGAGGGGCGTCATCGTAATATCCTCCGTTCCAATGGTAGGCCACATCGTGGTCTAATCCGATATGGGCTCTTGTCGTGCCGCAGCTTCCCATGGCAAGGAATAAACCGAGAGCTACGAGAAGTCCGGTGATATGCATCAGGTGGCGGGTATGGCGCATGGTAGTGTATAGTTTATATGGTTTGTAATTTATAATACTATACGTCAGGATGCATCAGATTGTTCACATGGCGGGAGTCGTGAAGAAAATCAACGGAAGAAAGAAACTCAACAAGAGAATCACGGCGATGAGGCCGATGATGATATAGGTGGTGGTCTTCATAAAATATACCGGTTATTGGGTTGTGTCAATTTTTGTTGTCGGCCTGGCGTCTCAGATAGTCGCTGTAAGCGTCTCGCAGCGTGTCGGGTGTGATGTCGAGATGTTGCAGCAGGCTGAAAATGTTGTCCAGGCGTTTGTCGATGAGGTCGGAACCACGCTCATCGAGTATCCTCTGTCGGGCATCTGCCGCGACGAAGAATCCTATGCCACGCCGGTTGTAGATATGTCCGCGCTGAGCGAGGCGCTCGTAAGAACGCATCACCGTATTGGCGTTGACCTGCATGTCGGAGGCATATTCCCGTACAGAGGGGAGTCGAGATTCAGGCGGATACGTGCCATTGATTATTTCGTCGCAAATGCGGTCGGAAATTTGGATATAAATAGCCTTGTTGTTCTCTTCAAATAGCATGATTTTTAGGTTTTGAAGGGTGGCTGACGTAATGTCGGAGGGAGAGTTTACCAGCGTTCCACGACTTCAGACTCGCAGAATCGGCGGTAGCCGATCCACCAGATAAAGATTGCCAGGGCGGCGCTTATTACTGCAATCGATAAAGTGACGGTGCCGGTCTGCAAATCAAATCTCGGCACTATGGCTTCATCCATGACGAAAGTCTGGAATCCGAGGAAGAGCAGATAGCCGCTTGCCATATTCAACGAGAAGAGTAATGCAGTCGTCTTCAGGAACGAATTTCTGGGCCATACGGCGCATCCGAGAGCATATACGGCCTGAAGCAGCGCAATCGATGAGAATATGATGGTGCTCTTTACCATGTCGACATCGGCAATCAATGGTGTGATTTCATTGGGCTTCGGTATAGTGGCGCCCATAGTGAAGAGCATGTCGGGGGTGAGGTAGCCAACTTTAATCCCGGGATTCTGAGTGCCGGAGTAAATCCATACGCGTATCGCATCGGCCAGAAACAGCGAGGCTATTGAAATGATGGAGAAGAACAGAATATAGATGCAGAAATAAGCGACAAACTTTTCCAGCTGGCTTGCCGGATTGGTGAGGGTGGCGATGCGAGATGTCTTTCTCTTCATCGTCTCGTAGAATACAGAGCCGAAAGCGGCGCCGATGGCAGGAGCGAAGAATATGAAAAACAAGATTTCATTTCCCCACATCGGGTCGGCTATTGTGAGATGCGGCATGGGGGGATAGTCGTAGCAGTTGCGTATGGCCGGAATACCGACACAAAAGAGTATCGGGAGCATCAGGATGATTCCGGCATTAATGGCCAGACGCGAGCGGGTATCATAGATATGTTTTTTCAGATACGCCAAGAAACGTGATTGTGAGAATATCTGGTTTGTCATAATATAGTGGGAGATTGGGGATTAAAATTATAGTCGAGTATGTATGCTGACGTATGTCTCTGGTCATAAATGGCATACGGGCATATATTTAGGCCGTTGTGGCGTGCCGTAGAGCCGAGATGGCGGACTCTGTATCAGCATCGTCAGTCGGAGCCTGCGAAGATGCGGGTCAGAGTGTCGGGGTCTTCGTGGGCGAAGGTGAACAGGAGTTCGAGATTGATTTCCGTATCCTCGCCATCCGTGTTGGGGATAATGATAGACGCCCCCCCGGGCGCGCCTATGGCATAAATTGCGCGGTCGATAAGAGCGGGGTTTGCCGTGTCGATGAATTTCAGGTGAGCCTGGATATCACTGGTGCTGTGGTTGAATAGCACACGGTGCCGGTCGATTATAATGACATGGTCGAGAATCTGGGCCACATCGCGCACTTGGTGGGTAGATATTATTATGATGCGCCCTTCGGCTTCGGAGGCCGCGATAAATCGGCGGAATGCGGCTTTGCCGGGTATGTCGAGTCCGTTGGTCGGTTCATCAAGAATCAGAAGGCGCGTATTGCATGCCATTGCAAAACAGAGGGCCACCTTCTTCTTCTGTCCCATTGAGAGGCGTCCGATGTTCATCTGGGGCGTGAGTTCGAAGAGGAAGAGATTATCGAGCAGCTGCTCCATAGAAAAGTTAGGATAGAAAGCCCCATTGAGTTCGGCAAACTTTTGGAGCGACATTGACGGGAGGTCGATTTCCTCCGGCACAATGAAGATATCGGCCATGGAGTGAGGCAGTCGCTTGCGAGTGTCGATACCCTGGAAGGTGACATTACCCGAGTCGGGAGTTAGCAGTCCGGTGATAAGATATAAAAGCGTGGATTTACCGGCGCCGTTGGAACCGAGCAGACCGTAGACTCCACCCTCGGCAATAGAAAGAGAGAAATCCTTCAGCACCGGCGGGCGCCGGCGACTGTAAGAGAAAGAGATGTCGTTGACTTTAAGCATAACGCACAACAAATAGATTTTGGCCTGCCACAGAAAGAGGCATCGACACACCGAATGCCAGGTTCCGGGCGAGCCGGATGAAAAGATATAGTTTGCAATCCGAGAGCCTCCTCTCATTATCCGGCTATGCAGGAGCGCACTTCGCGTGCGGGGCCAGGGGGATGAGAATCAGGTCTCAATATTAGTGAAGTAGTGTATTACATTACTAATACACTGCAAAAGTAATATAGAAATCCGGAATATCCAAATTTTCCGGTCAAAAAATAAAAAAAACCGGGAAATCAGAGATAAATCAGAGTGAGATGCCGAATTTGTCGGGAATCAGGCCAGATTCATTCATTTCCTCAGCCGTGAGATTTGTGAGTGTGCAGTCGGCGAGGAGTGCAATGCGGTCAGTGCGGCGCAGGGCTATATCGAGCTCATGGGTGGAAAAGATGATGCACTTATTGCGTGAGTGTGCGAGCTCGCCGAGCAGTTCGACGAGCCGATATCGGTTGGGCAGGTCGAGAAAAGAAGTGGGTTCATCGAGCAGGATATTGGGAGTGTCCTGGGCCAGAGCGCGGGCTATCATGATACGCTGGCACTCGCCGTCGCTCATGCGGTCCATTGTGCGGTCGGCATAATCCTGCATATTGATGGCCCTAAGAGCATCGTCAACGGCCAGTGCATCGTTCTCGGAGAGTCGTCCGATCCAGTTGGTGTAGGGGGCGCGTCCCATTGCCACCACATCGCGGCAGCGGAGATTCGGGATTCGGGTACGCTCCGTATTTACGAATGCCAGACGCCGGGCCATTTCCGGTCGGCCGAGGTCGCGTAGTCGGGAACCATCGATAAGTATGTCGCCTGTATAGCGGTTGTTGAGTCCGGCCAAAGCACGGAGAAGTGTTGATTTGCCGGTGCCGTTGCGGCCGATAAGAGCCGTAAGGCATCCTTGTGGAAAGTCGGTTGATACTTCGGCGAGCAGAGTTCTCGCCCTGAAGCCTAAATTAAGATTACTGATTGAGATCATGAGCGGGCGGAGTTTCTGACCACTACCCACACCACGACCGGAATGCCGAGTATGGCAGTGATTGAGTTTATAGGGAGAGTGAAGGCTTTGGATATAATGTCGCAAAGGAGCAGCACCGACGCCCCTGTCAGCATCGAGGCAGGCACGAGTACGCGATGGTCGGCATCATAGAATAGCATACGGCACACATGAGGTATGGCCAGCCCTATGAACCCAATCGGTCCGCAAAATGCAGTGACGCTGCCAGCCAGCAGCGTTGTAGAGACAAACAGCAGTATACGCGCACGGCGTGTATCAAGACCCATAGTGACGGCATACTCTTCTCCGAAGAGCAAGAGATTGAGCAGTTTTATGGCGGCCACAGCCATAATCAGACCGGCCGCAACTGCGGGAATAAGAATCCATAATTGCATCGGAGTGACTTCGCCGAGCGAACCCATTGTCCAGATAACAAATGATTTCAAGGCATCCTCATGGCTCATATACTGCAGAATCTGGACCACAGCGCTCACACCGCTTGAGAACATCATGCCAAGGATTAGAATCACCATAATGTCCTTTATGCGTCGGCCTACGAGCGAGATTATAAGCAATATAGCGGCGGCGCCAATCCATGCGGCACCGGCCACACCGATTGCCGACATCCATTTGGGAAGAGTCATCAACGGAGAGGCAAGGATAAACATAGCCACACCCAGTGATGCGCCCGAACTTATGCCAAGTACATATGGGCCGGCCAGAGGGTTGCGGAAGAGTGTCTGCATCTGCAGTCCGCTGACCGACAGTGCGGCGCCGCCGGTCACGGCCACTACCGCCTTTAAAAGGCGTATGTCGAGCACAATGGCGCGTGTGGTGGGGGCGATATCACCTCCGGTGAGGGCCTTCCATACATCTCCGGGAGGGATGCTGACCGCTCCGAATGTGAGGTCGAGGATAAAGAGCACCACCGGCAGGATAGCCGAGATGATGAACACGAGTCGTCTTTTTTGCATAATATAGGTGTTCAGGTTTAAACGACGATAGAAAGTGAAAGTAAATCTTTCTTACTTGATCGACGGGATGTAGTCCGGAGGAGAGTCTGCAGTTATAAGGAATGAAGAGAGGTGCAGGGATGTCGGGGTTGAGAAATGGAAGAGGAGGAGAAGAGAGGAGGGGATAAGGAGAGAGGATAGGATAAGAAGAGAGGGTATGTTAGGATAGAAGAGGAGAATAGAGGAGGAGAGAGGTTATTATAGGTTGTGGTGGTAAGTAAGTGTCAATTTGAATACTTGCTTAAGGGTCGTTAAGATAGGACGCTGGAATCAATTGGTCGCATTGGCGGCGCAGCTGTCGGCCGATGGGAAATAACCGATATATTCCGATTCAGAGTCTATGTCGGGATCTGCCGGAGTTGTGGCGGGGAGCCGTCGGTAATATGTGTAAGGTTCCGGCACCAGTTCTGGATGGAGAGCCTTGATAAGGTCGCGGAGCACCAGATCCGGGTTTACCACCCCCGACTCATAGAAGTCATTGCCTCCGGCCGAAGTGGTGCGGACATTATTGTTATAGAGTTCGGCATTAATCACCACAGGTATTTTTGCGAAATTCGGAAGAGTGCGCGCCACATCTTCGGTCGACTGTATATCCGATCCGAGATTGATCCATTTGTCGGCCTTCGAAGTCAGCAGAAGAGCCTCTTCCATATCGATGGCTTTAGAGGCACGCGAATCATTATCAGAATATATGTATTCGCCCCCGGCATCATTGATGAGCCGCACCATATAGCTTTGGGATGGCGGGAGAAACCAGGAGTCGCCATAAGGCATGTTGAGCATTACCTTGGGGCGGTTGCCATGTGCGTCAGTCACCCTTTTCTTAAGAGCGTCATACTTTTCCGGGATTTGCTGGAATACCTCTTCGGCACGTGTGCGCTTACCCACAGTCTCGGCCACGGCCATCATCCATTCGGCTTTGCCGAGAGGAGATTCCTCTACATATTCTCCCACATACAGATAAGGGATTCCAAGCTGCCGGAGCTTATTTTCCATCGGGTCGGCGCCAAATACGCCGTAAAGGAGCACCAGATCCGGTTTGAGGCTGATGAGAAGTTCGTAATTGATGTTGCCGTCGTATCCCACATCACCGATTTCCGCACGTCGTGACAATATTTCCTGAGATGTGATGAAATCCATACCGGAAACACCAACCACATTTTTTGAGGCATCAACCAGATGAAGCATCGCGATTTGTGTCGACGACATACACACGATGCGTTCGGCATCGCCGGTCAGAATCTGCCCATCGAACCCATCGGGCACCACCTCACCGTTGCGTTGGATGAAGAGTTCGCGAGGAGGAGTGTTGTCGCCCTGCCATGGTGCGCTGACGCGAATCAGGCAGCTCTGTTTTCCCTCTTGTCCGAGTATTTTGAATCCCGAGGCATATTGCGGGGAGTAGAGGGGCAGGTTGAAATCGGCCACAGTCGTGGAAGATCCGGAGCATGAACATAAAAGCGAGAAAATCAGACAGAAAGATAATAACCCGAATGCGTGTCGCATTGTGGAGCATGGATTTGAATGTAGCATAATCATATGGTTGTTTTGCTGAAGAACTGAAGATAATAGGGAAAAAAAGCAGGAGAGAAGCGCGTGTCGCGAGAATTGATTATTTTGTAGAAGAGAAGGATATGCGAGGGAATATAAGAATGGGCAGCATCTGCCCGACTACCATAGCGAGCACCACAAAAATAGTGATCAGCCCATTGCTTTCGAAGAGATAGAAGTAATGACGGAATTCCTCTTCGCCATCAGTAGAGAGGGTCATGGCCAGCGCCTGCACCGCACGATAGGCATAAATGCCCGGAATCATCGGGAGCAGAGAGGGGTATGAGAAAGTCTCAGGCGGGCATTTCAGCCTTGGGGCGATGATTATAGCGAGGAGGCCGACTACGAGCGCACCGACAAGCGATGCCGCCACGAGATGCCAGTGTAGGAAATTAATCATACAATACCGGCTCACGTGACCGAGAGCCGCGATAAGAGCACAGAATTTCAGCACCCTTCTTGGGGGGTGGCTGATTGCAGCAAACCCATAGGCTGCGATTCCGGAGAAGAGCATATCGAGCAAAAGTACGGTCACAATCTGCATAAAGAGTCGATTTTTACGAGGTGGTGAGCTTAATCGGAGAGTATTGCGGTCAGACCGTGATGCCGATATTGGCAAGCACGAGTCCGGCCGTAAGGCCGATTGCGATGCATACCGTCAGAGCACAGGCATGTATGAAACGCCCGATAGCCGACAGATAGTGTGCGTCGATGCAATCCGATATTGAATTGATATATGGGATTCCCGGGATGAGATATAGCACGGATGCGGCGATAGCCCAGTCAGGAGTAGAAGTGATAGGGAGATAAGTGAGACCGGCCGCGATAATGGCCGAGATAAACGAGCATATCAGCCAGATTATTTTAGCATCCCAGTGGCGCATAAGAGTGAGGAGCTTGATGGTGTAGCCGGCCAGAGTGGCTACAGCCACGATTGCCATAGCCCCCGGATCGCCTCCGAAGAGATAGCAGAACGAAGCGTTGGCAGCCACTACGAGCCACATTATGCGCCATTCCGACACCTTCTTATGCTTTATTATCCGATAGAAAATGCTTTGGGCCTCTTCGATATCGACCTTATGCCCAGCCACTTTCCACGACAGCTCGGAGAGCCGCGTATTGATGGCAAACGAGACTCCGGCGGGGGCAATTCGCTTGGTGTGCTGACATGACATGCCATCGGCCTGGTTTGTGCACACCACTGTCACGTGATGCGACAGGATAATCATATCCACCTTAAGCCCCACGGCAGCGGCCATGCGGCGCAGATTTTTGGATATGCGGATACATGTGGCTCCGCAGGCAAGCATATACGAGGCATACTGGGCAAAGAACTCCGAACACAGATTTAGTCGGCATTCATCGCACAGGATTGAAGCAGTTTCGGTCGAAGAGACTTCATGGCCGTTAATGAATTCAGAAATCCTCATAGGTCAAAATCCTCATAAGAGTCATTATAGTCAGATTGATTGAGCGGGCTTACGGTGCAGTGCGGATAATTGGCCGATAGCGTTTACATAGATATGCCGAATGCAATCTGGGCAAAACCTACATTCGGTTTGTTGACACTGGCCAGGGCCTGATGTTTCTCCGTGAAGTGCCTGAACCCGAAGGCGAGCACAATCTTGCTCTGGAACCCCGGCTTCTGCACCAGATTGACGCCGCACCCCACAGATGCGGCCAAATCGCCGAACATCGGAGAGGAAGAGATGGTGTTGAAGCTGTAGCCGGCCGATAAATGCAGGAAAAAGAGCTGTTGCCTTGGAATCAGACCGGAACGGAACACGAGCTGAATGGGTATGAAACTGTCGCGAGTGCCAAGAGATTTGTGCATTCCGAAGCTCACACCAAGAGTCTGTATAAGTTTATGCCGATAGCCGATCAGGATATCGGCATTAAAAGTCGACATGTCGGCTCCGGAGAGGTCGAGCGACGTGCTGAGTTCGGCGCCGATCATGACGGTCGACATTTTGGTGCGCCGAGGTTTTTTTGATGTCAATCCGGCCGAGGGGGATGTGTCATTGGCAGGCGATATCGGCGTCAGCTTCAGATCTCCGGCGATAGTATCAGTCTGAACAGAGCCGTCTGAAAGGAAACGGGTGATAACCGTCTGCCGTGTTTTGACCGAGTCAGCTTCTGACTGAACGGAAGCCAGAGCCGGCAGAGATGCGGCAACCGCCAGCAACAGGGATAAGAAATGCTTCACAGTGAAATGTCGCTAAAAAGCCCCGCATCCCGTGATAGTAAATGTCGGGGATACGGGGCTTGATTAGGAATTGATGTCAATCACCGAGATAGGATTTGAGCAACTGGCTTCGTTGCCCCTTGAGACGTCGAATTGCCTTTTCCTTGATTTGTCGCACACGCTCGCGGGTGAGGTCGAACTTGGCGCCGATTTCCTCAAGTGTCATTTCCTGACACCCGATGCCGAAGAACATCTTCAGGATTTCACGTTCGCGGTCATAAAGCTGGCGCAGGGCACGGTCAATCTCCTTGGATAGCGACTCTTGATTGAGCGAGCGGTCGGCCATAGGGCTGTCGTCGTTGGCAAGCACGTCGAGCAGAGAGTTGTCTTCACCCTCCACAAACGGAGCGTCGACAGAAATCGAACGCCCTGAGACTTTAAGCGAGTCGGCGATTTTGTCGACCGGGATATCGAGACGGTCAGCCAGTTCTTCGGGCGAGGGCTTACGCTCGTTTTCCTGCTCGAACTTAGTCACCTCCTTGGTGATTTTGTTGAGTGAGCCTACCTGATTCAGGGGCAGACGCACAATTCTCGACTGCTCGGCAAGAGCCTGCAGAATCGATTGGCGGATCCACCACACGGCGTAGGAGATAAACTTAAAACCTCTTGTTTCATCAAATTTCTGTGCGGCGCGGATCAGACCGAGATTACCCTCATTGATAAGGTCGGGCAGGGGCAGACCTTGATTCTGATATTGCTTGGCCACCGAAACGACGAAGCGGAGATTGGCGCGCACAAGCTTATCGAGGGCCTTCTGGTCCCCTTTCTTGATGCGCTGTGCCAGTTCCACCTCCTCGGATACAGAGATGAGTTCTTCGCGACCGATCTCCTGAAGATACTTGTCCAGGCCGATGCCGTCGCGATTGGTGATTGACTTGTTGATTTTAAGCTGTCTCATAGGATACGGATATTATCAAAGCAGTGAGGAGTGCGATTGCAAGTATATAACAACCGCGCGCCATGCCGAAATGCAAATTTAAGAATTTTTTATGAAGGTTCAAAATTTTTGCCACATAACTTTTGATTATTTATAAAATCTTAAGTAAGTGTTCAGATTTAGCCGATAGTAAGATAAAGCTGTCGGCTGCCTGCTCTTTGAGAGTGGCGTGCCGACAGCCCATATTGCGGTTGAATCTGGTAGAATCGTGGAGTGCGTTGACCGGGATGATTCCGATTGGCCGTGTTTATCCGGGGCGCTCCGGATTCTTGAGTGATGGAGAGGGATTAATCGAGATTGACGGCGTAATAGTATTTTCTGCCCGAGTCAGGATACAAGCCGGAGAGGAGCAGCACGCGGTCGGCGTCTTCGTCTTTCATAATCTGATTGTAGATATACTCCACGTCATCCTGCGAATTGACAGCTTTTCCGTTGATTTCGGTAATGATGAAACCATCCTTCACGCCGGCTTCCCTGAAGGCCCCCTTCTGCAGTCCTGTCACTTTGACGCCGCTGCGGATGCCGAGTTCCGATTTGGTGTCGGCGCTGAGTTTCATAAATGCCGCTCCGAGCTGCGAGAATTCGCCGGGTTTGGTGATTTCGGTACTTCCCTGGTTATTGCGCAGGGTGGCGGTGGCGGAGGCTTTCTTGTTGTCGCGGTAGTAGGTGACGGTGATTTTTTCGCCGGGACGGAACTTGTTGAGTTGCTCTACGAGTTCGGCACGGTTCTTTACGCTCACATTATTTATTGCCACTATTACATCTCCACTCTGCAGGCCGAGCTCTTTGGCGGTGGAGCGTGCGGTGACATCATGCACGAGGAGACCCGACTTGGTGGCGGTCACATCGTTCTCCTTGGCCAGCTTGGCATCGAGTTCGGTGACGGTGCATCCCAGCACTGCGCGCTGCACAGTGCCATACTGACGCAGGTCGGTGATCACCTTCTTTACGATTGTAGTGGGTATGGCGAACGAGAATCCCGAATAGCTTCCGGTATTGGAATAGATGGCGGAATTGATGCCGATCAGTTCGCCTTTGAGGTTGACAAGAGCTCCGCCGGAGTTGCCGGGATTCAAAGCGGCGTCAGTCTGGATGAAGGATTCGATGCCGAGATTGCCAGACTGGTTGTTGGCGCCCAGACTGCGTGCCTTGGCGCTGACGATGCCGGCTGTGACAGTGGAATTGAACCCGAAAGGATTTCCCACTGCGAGCACCCATTCGCCTATTTTCACCGTTTCGCTGTCGCCGAAGATGATCGGAGACAGGTCTTTTGCATCGATTTTGATGAGAGCGAGGTCGGTGGCGGGGTCGGTGCCGATTACGCGCGCCTCATAGGTAGAGTTGTCGTTGAGTAGGATTTCAAGCTTTTCGGCTCCATCGATTACGTGATTGTTGGTGACGATATAACCGTCGGCAGATACTATCACCCCTGAACCCAGGCCACTCTGTACGTAATCATCATCGGAGTTGCGTTTTTTCTGCTGTCGGGGCTGCTGACGCTGCTGCGGCTGCTGCGGACCGAAGAAGAAATCAAACATGCCGAAAGGGTCGTAGCCGCCATAGTTCTGCTGACGGCGGGTGGTGAAGCTTTTGATACACACAACTTCATTGACCGTCTTTTCGGCTGCTACAGTAAAATCAGTATCGAAAGATGCAGAAGCGGCCGTGCGCACGAACTGCCCTGACTGGGCGGCAGGGTCGCTGATGTTAATAAAATTGTCGGATGAAGCTGCGTCGGGAGTATTGTCCGACCCGGGACGGGATGCGATGAGCACGGTGGCTCCGATAGCCAGCCCCAGCACAATAGTGGAAGATTTCAGGATATTCATCGTTATCAGGTTAGTGGTCTTTCTCCGTTATGAAGCCGGAATGCTGAAAAGCGAGGCTTTCCGCAGAAAGACCGGGTTATACATTTTCCTAATATACACGTTATGATACCGGTTTATTATTTTTGTAAAAAGCCACAAGGGTAGTTTTAGAATTATTTAGTAGTAGTTTGGCAGAAGGTTTAAAAATTATTAATTTTGGAATCTAAAAAAAGAAGATTGACAATCATCATGAATATAGAATGCAAGGTGGCCGACGGGTTTGGCCGGAAATGCCGTAGCCTAATAGGCAGGGCAGGAGATTTGAGGATGCTCGCTTCCGCCGGGCGGAGAGTGAGCGGAGTCAGCCGAGTGACGGTGCTGCTAATTGTGGCGGTGGCGCTGCTGGCAGGAGGATGCCGGACTCACCGGCAGGGGGCGCGTTTCCCGGGCGCCGCCCAGGGCGGTTCGCCGGTCAATGTGGAGTTCCTTCATCTCAGCAAGCCCCGCCGGCAGCTGATAGAAGAGGCCCAGACATGGATAGGGACGCCGTATAAATATGCCGAGAACAAAAAACACAAAGGATCCGATTGCAGCGGGATGGTGCTGAGTGTGTATCTTGATGCGTTGGGGATAAAACTGCCCCGCAATTCGGCGGCGCAGGCCGAGTTCTGCACTCCGATAGGATTGCGTCAGGTGCTTCCGGGGGATCTGGTGTTCTTTGCCACAGGCAAGGACCCTGACCGGGTGTCGCATGTCGGGATTATGCTTGATTATGAGAATTTTATCCATGTCAGTACATCAAAGGGTGTCGTGATATCAAAAATCACCACACCCTACTACACGCGCACCATCATGGGATTTGGCAAGGTGCCGGGAGTTTGAGCCGCGTTGCAGTCGAGTCGTAGCGGCATACAGTCCGGGGCCGATGGCAGTGATGCCGTCGGCCCCGGTGATTTCATGTGTGGCGGTCGTCAGTGTGGTGACATGACGCCGCCGGGATGTGGCGGAGTATCAGAGGATAGCCTGAAGTTTGGCTTCAAGGTCGGAGAGTTTGACCAGACCTACGCTGCGCTCCTTAAGCTCTCCGTTGTTGAAGAAGAGCACTGTGGGGATATTGCGCACGCGGTTGGCGCTTGCGATTTCATCATTGTCGTCGATGTTGAGTTTGCCGATTACCACGTCAGGGTATTTCTCGGCAAGCTCCTCGACCACCGGACCGAGCTTGATGCAGGGACCGCACCATGTGGCCCAGAAGTCGATTACTACGGGTTTTCCTGATTCGATTGCCTCGCGGGCAGTCTGGTCTGTGAACTGTAATGCCATTTTGGATTGAATTTAAATATTTGTATTGTTGATATTTGTCTTGGTCGGAGAGGATATGGAGAAGAGCCTTGGAGTCTTCGTCGGGTAGTATCCGGCGAATCGGCTTCCCAAAGTTATCTAAAAGATTTGAGTCTGCCAAATCCGAGGGGCGAAAAATGATTTCAGTATTTCTGTCGGCGCGCTGTTTGACCGGAAGTCACGGATTCTTGTTTACCGGCGAGCTGTCTCGACATTAAACTGTATGCCCCATTCATTGAGGAAATCGATAAGATTCTTGTCGATTCGGAACTTTCGTCGCGAATGGATCTTCACGCATTGCCGGCGTCTGTAGTCGAGCAGGAGCAGCGAGAGGTCGCCTCTGCGGTCGTCGGGATTGTCGGATTCAAACTTCATCAGCCCCTTAATGAAATCCGTATTGTCGAAATTTCGGTCGAGCCATATCGTGAGGTCATTTGCCACTGTGCCGCGCAGTCGGTCGAGAGAAGTCAACTCCTCGATTATAATTTCCATAAAGTCGGAGTTGAAACGACTTGACTGGCATCGCATCCGCAGGTAGATGGCGTCGCCCACGGTAAACTTGGCAAAATACTCCTCATATAGACGTCCGAAGAGACGCAGATTGGCAGTCCCGTTGAAATCCTCGATTTTCACTTGCCCCCAAGGACGCCCCGACTTGGTGGAACGCGTCTCCACGGCGGTCACGAGGCCTCCGATGCTGATAAGCGCGCCATCAGTCTGGGCATTCTCGAAGTCGTCGCATGTCGTATTGCAGGCGTAATTCAGTTCCATATAATACGGGTCGAGGGGATGGGCCGACAGATACATCGTCACCAGATTCTTCTCAGCCTCAAGCAGACGCAGCCGGCTCCATGGCTCATATTTAGGGAAGGGGGGCTTGTCGGTCTCAATCGGTTCCATGTCGGCAAAAAGAGAGTTCTGCAGCGAATTGGCATCATTCTGCACCCTCTGCCCGTACTTCACCAGCAGGTCGGCCCATGTGGAATCAAACATCGGAGCCACAATCATCTCTCGCGGCACATTAAAGCTGTCGAAAGCTCCGGCCAGAGCGAGACTTTCGATTGCGCCGCGGTTGCACGCCGATAGATTGACGCGTTCCACAAAGTCGTAGAGGTCGCGATATGGCCCATTCTTCAAGCGTTCGCTCACAATAGCGTTCACCGCCGAATCACCCACACTCTTTATTCCGCTCAGACCGAAACGTATTTCACCCTTCTTCGTCACCGAGAACTTATGGCCGGACTCATTGATGTCGGGCCCCTTCACCACGATCCCCATGCGTTTCGTCTCGTCCATGATTTTGGTCAGTTTGTCGGCCGCGCTGAGGTTGCGGCTCAGCACACCGGCCATATATTCTGCCGGATAATGTGCCTTCAGATAGGCCGTCTGATAGGCCACCCAGCTATAGCATGTGGCATGCGACTTATTGAAGGCGTAAGACGCGAATTTCTCCCAGTCAGCCCATATTTTCTCCAGCACCTCAGCCTTATGGCCGTTGGCCTGCCCCTGGTCCATGAATTTCACCTTCAGTTTGGCCATCTTATCAATCTGCTTCTTACCCATTGCCTTGCGGAGCATGTCGGATTCGCCACGGGTGAAATTGGCAAGCAGGCGCGACAATAGCATCACCTGTTCCTGATAAACGGTGATGCCGTAGGTCTCCTCAAGATATTGCTTCATGACCGGGATGTCGTACTGTATCGGTTCGCGGCCATGCTTACGTGCGATAAACGACGGGATATAGTCCATAGGCCCCGGACGGTAGAGGGCGTTCATCGCGATAAGGTCCTCGAACTTCGAGGGCTTCAGTTCGCGCAGCGACTTCTGCATGCCTGGCGACTCAAACTGGAAAGTCGATGTGGTGCGGCCGTCGCAATAAAGCTTGAAGGTGAGTTCATCATCGAGCGGAATCGTATCGATATCGAGATCAAACCCCTTGCTCTCCTTGATATTCGCCACAGCCTCCTTGATGATTGATAAAGTCTTTAGTCCGAGGAAGTCCATTTTAATCATCCCGGTTTCCTCGATTACCGAACCTTCGTACTGGGTGAAAGTCACCGACTCGGACCCTTCGTTGGATATTGCCACAGGCACCCAGTCGGTGATGTCGTCGCGCCCTATTATCACGCCGCAGGCGTGCACGCCGGTGCCGCGCACAGTCCCTTCCAGTTCGCCGGCATATTTCATCACATCGTGCACTTTAGGGTCGGGGCTCTGGCAGGCTTCACGGAAGGCTTTGTCGTACTTTTCCAGATTCTTGAAATTGATTTTCGGCGACTTCCCGTCCACTTCCGGCAGGCGGTCTACCACCAGTTTGGCCAGACTGTTGGCCTCCTGCGGCTTGAGGTCCATCACACGCCCCATATCTTTGATAGCCATTTTTGTGGCCATTGACTGATATGTGATGATATGCGCCACCTTTTCGGCTCCATATTTCTCCGTCACATACTTCAGCACTTCATAGCGTCCGTCATCGTCGAAATCCACATCGATATCAGGAAGCGATATACGGTCGGGGTTGAGGAATCGTTCGAAGAGGAGGTCATACTTTATGGGGTCGACCTGAGTGATGCCCAGACAATAGGCGGCAGCCGAGCCTGCGGCCGAGCCACGTCCCGGACCGATGCTGACACCGAGCTTTTCGCGCCCGGTGTTTATGAAATCCTGCACAATCAGGAAGTATCCCGGGAATCCCATTGTCTTCATGATATACAGCTCGAACTTCAGGCGCTCCGCCACATCGTCGGGAAGAGGGTCGCCATAGCGCTTTACAGCTCCGATCATCGTGAGGTGCTCCAGATAGTCGGCCTCGAACTTGATGCGGTAAAGTTTGTCGTAACCTCCGAGACGAGCTATCTTCTTTTCTCCCTCCTCGCGGGAGAGCACCACCTGCCCGTTCTCATCGCGGGTGAACTCATCGTAGAGTTCCTCCTCCGAGATTCGTGCGCGATACTCCGCCTCAGAGCCGAACTCCTCCGGAATCTCGAAGTTAGGCATGATCGGGGCGTGGTCGATACTGTAGAACTCCACCTTGTCGGCAATCTCGCGGGTATTCGAGATGGCCTCAGGCACATCGGCAAAGATGGCACTCATCTCCTGAGTGCTCTTCAGCCATTCCTGTTTGGTGTAGTGCATACGGTCTTCATTGAATTTCTTCCCAGTGCTCACGCATATCAGACGGTCGTGGGCTTCCGCATCGCTCTCGTTGGCGAAATGCACGTCGTTGGATGCTATGAGTTTGATGCCTTGGCGGCGGGCTATGTCGATAAGGACTGTATTGACCTTCTGCTGCTCCGGATACACGTCGCGGTTGGCATTCTCCTTGAATGTCTGATGGCGCTGCAGCTCCAGATAATAGTCGTCGCCGAACAGATTGTGAAACCAGCGCACAGCCTCCTCAGCCTTGTCAAGTTCGCCATTGAGTATTAGCTGCGGAATCTCTCCACCCAGACAGGCCGAGCATACAATAAGGTCCTCGTGGTATTTTTCAAGTTCCTTGTGCTCGGTGCGCGGACGGTAATAGAACCCTTCGGTGTAGGCGCGGCTCACGAGCTTGATAAGGTTATGATAGCCGTTTAGGTTCTTGGCCAGCACGATAAGATGATAGGCCTTATGGTCTTGACGGCCGCGCTTATTGTACATCGTTTCCGGGGCGACATACATCTCGCATCCGATAATCGGCTTGAAGCGTTCCGCCGGCTCCTTCCCGGAATTTACCTTATTGACATAATTGATAAACTCCTTGATGCCAAACATATTGCCGTGGTCGGTAAGCGCCATGGCGCGTTGACCGTTGGCAATAGCCTTATCAACGAGTTTGCCGACAGGTGCCATGCCGTCAAGGATACTATATTGCGAATGCACATGCAGATGCGTGAAGATATCGGGAGAATCCATAAAGAGACGTTTTCAGGTTTTTTCAGGAAGAAAAACTTTAGTGCAAAATCTTGATTTCGCATGTGAGCAAAGAGTGCAAGTCGGCCGCAGGCCGGTGCACGGTGTCGGAGGCACTTTGACTCACTGCAAAATTAGCATAAAAAATCGGTAAATCCTAATGCGCAATCCTCCTCGTGGGACACTCCCGAGAGGCTCCGCAAGGAGCGTCGAAAAGGGTGAATACTTGTGTTCTAAGCCTGTGTCGGAAGGAGTGTGCGCGCCATGACAGACATTGGATGACTCTATGCCACAGGGATTTGGCCAATGACGGTTAAATAATGTTAATGGGCCTGGCCGCAGCCGGAAAATGCAATTAATTCCAACACATGTTCAGGAGTTGCACCTGACAATAAGCATATCGATCCATGCCTTAAATCTTGGGCACTTCCGGATGATGGTATCAATGCGAGTCTCGGTGTCGTTATCTGACGGCTGTCTTTATTGGGCGGCCGCCCTGAGGGGCTACTATGTAGATGCCTGCCGCAGGGAGCGGTAGTGTGAAATCGGGAAGGTCTGACCAATGGATAATGTTGCCACCGCAGTCGTAGACGCTTACCGGATCCGTAGCCCCGGTCACGCGCAGCGTGCGCCCCGAGGAACTTACAGAGAGTGTGGTGGCGGAGGTTGCATTCACTCCGGTCCACAAAGATTGCGCCTTATAGATCACCTCCCCGTCGAGAGATGCCTCGATAAGGCGAATTGCAGCAGATCCATCCATGCCGAACGTGCAGTTATCGTGCACCCCAAGTTCCGAACCTACACCGGCAATCCAGAAGCCGCTGTAGCAGTCAATAGCGTTGGGCGTGGGGTCCGTGCCGCGCAGAATCCGCAGACTTGGCAGTCCGCAATAACGGTCGTCACGGTGGCGGGAGATGCACATCACCTCCACCGGGGTCGGCTCGTAACCCATCCGGAAAGAGTAAGATTCATATACCTCACAGGTAGCACCCACGCGCATATCGAAATCATACATCAGATACCAGTCAGTGTATTCCGAATCCGGGCATTTGAAATACACCTTCGATTCCTCTGTGCGCAGCAGTGTCATATACTCCGTGTCAAACGGATCTGTATCGGTATACGTCATCATTACCATGGCATCGAATCCGTCGGCTACCGTATCACGCAATATTACGGAGGTTTCAATAGCAGGGATAGAGGCGCCGGGTGCGAAACTGCGGATTTCCTGTACCCATTTCATGCCGGGACGGAAATAGTTGTCGGATGCGGCCATAGAGCTGAGAGCCATCAGCGCAGCCGGAAGCAGCGCCAATAACCGGGTGATGTAAATGTGGAAATCGTGTATGTTCATGTAGTACATATAGTAAAAGTTTAGTGCTCACAGAAAGTGACAGTGGTATTGAAGCTAATCTTTGAAACATTGGTGGTTTCAAAGATACGTGGGATTAATAATGTAATAAAACAAGGGAAATCAGAAGGTTTTCTTCATAGCAAAATACCCCATTAAGCGATAATCTGTATCTTCGTATGAGAATACAGACCCAGAATAATAACCATTCCCTGCTCCTCCAAATCCCCAATCACAATGTATGTAATATTCAATGATTTTGTTTCTGTCGGATGGGTCCACACAAAAGTATCCACCATCACCAACCCAAGCATGACCAGTTGCACTAAAATCGGCAACTCCTCTTAGATAGATAATGTGATTGTCACGGATGAGTTGCATAACAGTTGTATAATCAAATGATGGGAGAGTAGTCGTAATTGGGTTGTACTTATCGTTTGGTATGACTGGTAAATTCAGTGATAAGCAGAGGTTATAAGCATTAATGCTATTTGTGGAACTGGCATTTTTACCATATTTCATCCCCATATCAAGACCGAGTTGATATAAAAGGGCTGCCATAATGTCTTCCGCTTGTTCATAGGTGTAAGTCGGTTGCGTAGGATTCACACCTACTATCTTCTTAGTTGAATTTTCTGAAAGCTGTCCTTGTTGGTGAGAATGGATAGCTTTCATTATGGCATTAAGATAATAGATTTTGTCGTGATATTTGATTGTTAGCCGGCTATTTGCCATTGTTAACGCGGTCGCGACTGCGACACATCCAACCTTACATCCAGGGTAGCCCTTAGTTACATATTTGTTCCACGGAGCATCTTGACTTAGAGAGGTTTGAAATTGAGGGCTTATGGAGTAACATCCGTCTAGAGACTCTTCTGTTATCGTGTATTCTGTGGAGTAATCAGCATTTTTGATATAGTTGTTAAGATTATTAATGAAGTTGTTTATTGCTCCTTCATTATTAAAACTGAAATTACCGTAGGGTGAAAATGCCAGGATTGGATAAACATTCTTTGAAGATGCTATAATTGCAAATCCTGCATCATCAGGATAGTTAAGAACATATGCCAGCGTATCAACATTGCTGTCAGAGCGTGTTGTGGATGTTGCATTTACAACGTATTCAATTGTAGGCTTGAGATTCTTTATTGTTCTTGTACGAGTTTTGTTCAATATTAGTTCCGCTATTTCAGTGGCTTCAGTCGCAGATAATGAGGGTAGATGTTTATTACATTTTTCGATATTTTGATTCGGATGCTCAATGTCTTGAATATTTGAGCATCCAACTGCAATTATTGCTATAATTGCAATTATTAAGTTATTTGTTGAAATCATAGTGTATTGACTTAAATCTGAATATAGATGTATCTCCCAATATAGAATTGTATAGTCGTAGAGTAGAATGGAAATAAGGTAAAGAAATGTGTATATTGGACATTTCTTTGAATTGAGATGGTTCAATCCTTACACGGTTATTAGTTTGATGGTGGCTCGGTAGACATAGATTGTTAGGTTTTGGTAAGTGATGCAAATATAATGGCAAATAGTGAAAATACAAAAAAACTATGGATTTATTAATAAATATTAAGCAGATGACGAGATGACTTGGCTTCATTAGTGTGGCGGGCTGACTTATTGCCGGATGGCAACGGATATAGGTATCTCCGGGGGCCGTATGCTCATTGATTCCGCTTGCCGGCGCGGTGGTGTCTGAATCAGGCGAGTGCCTGGCGGGTATGACAAAATAAACGGGGGAGGGGAGGCGTTGTATAAGCAAACTAACACCAACTTCAACGAATATAGCTTATGAGACATGCCGCAATCCTTATTCCACTGCTTGCCGCGCTGATCGGGTGCAACCGAAGCGAACCATCCGGGCAGACGCGTCTCCCCATACATGCCGAAATGCTTCCGGCGGTAGCGGTAATCGATGCCGATGACAGCGAGGCACGCGAAAAAATGAAAGGTTGGGCAGGCCGGATCATCCAGGTCAACTCCGCCGACGACCTCCCCGACGACCCCTTCGGATTCACCCCGGCCTACAGCAGCCTCTCATACTCCACTGAAACCCTGCTACTATGGTATAACGCATTTCCCGACTTCCACCTCGAAAGTACGCGCCAATGGTTTATCCGCGACAACAGCGACAATACATATCGATGGAATATGGATCTGGGTGGTTCTTTCAGCCGGACCGGCAAACAGGTGGAGAAAGTGACCTATGTCAGAATGGCGATAGTAGTGGCCAAACTGCCCGATATGGCCGAAGTGAGCGTGGCCTACGGCATATCCGATTACAGCTGGGACTGGGAAGAAGCCGAATGACGGCCTCTTCCCCATCGCCGATTGCTTCCGGACACTGAGAGTGTGACCGCCTCAGATCAGTTGAGCGACGAAATCGGAGTCATGTGATAGCCCAGGTCGTGAAGCTCCATCGCCATCCCCATCACATACATCTCATGCAGCGCATCGACATAGCAATGGAACGCCGCCGGAGTCCCCGGCTCCACCTGCTCATGATTCAGCAGGCTCAGCACCCTGGCCGCGCACTCCGCCACGAGATCCGACACCTCATCAGCACGCTTCTCATCATAGCCGAAGAGATCGCGCAGCACCGTATCATCAAGATTATCGTAGCCGTTGCGGTCGCGCAGCTGCTGATACTGATCATCCTTCGAAGCCTGCGAATCCCAATCCGTATCCCAGAAATACGCCATCGCCATACCGATAAACATCATCCACCCCAGCGACACCACCGGATATTGCTGAAACTCACGTGCACCGTCGGGTATATAGGCCGACGCCACCGCTTCCCATTTCTCCTGTACATCGGGGCACTCCGGCATATGGCTGTCGATAGCCCCCTTATTCACCAGAAACGCATAAAGGTCGTCGTACACCTTCTGCCGGAATCCGGCCACTTTCTCATTCTGCTCCATAGTCAAAAAAACATTGTTAATCCATTATCTTAACGGCGTGCGGCGCATATTTGTTTTAGTGGCCGGTACGCCCGGCTTTTTGTTTTAGCCACGCGTACGCCGGCTCCTCCGGAGCGTGCGGCAGCGCGTCCGCGACATCGGGAGACAGATATCGGCACGAAATTCAATTGATTGCTTTTGAAATTCCCAAAATTTGGCTAAATTTGTGGAATCATACAGGACCCCTTGCGGGCGACCTCAAAAAGAAACAATCTAACACTGAAATATACACCATGAACCACAACCGCATCCTCCTTACAGCCAAATGGCCCGAGATGCCTGAATTCAAAGAAGGGATCCGACGCGCGCCTGACCGTGGCTATACCCTGCCTCCCGAGAAGACCAAAACCGCCCTGCGCAACGCCCTGCGCTATCTTCCCCCCGAACTGCATTCGAAGGCAGCTCCCGAATTCATGGAAGAGCTGCGCACGCGCGGCCGTATATACGCCTACCGCTGGCGCCCCGAAGGTGATCTGGCCGCCAAACCCATTGACCAATATAAAGGGAAATGTCTTGCCGGCAAGGCATTTCAAGTGATGATCGACAATAACCTATGCTTCGACATTGCCCTTTACCCCTACGAACTCGTCACCTATGGCGAGACAGGACAGGTATGCCAGAACTGGCTGCAGTACCGTCTCATCAAGAAATATCTCGAAGAACTGACCGATGACCAGACACTTGTAGTGGAGTCAGGCCATCCGCTCGGTCTTTTCCCCTCGCGTCCGGAAGCTCCGCGTGTGATTATCACAAATGCCATGATGGTGGGCATGTTCGACAACCTGCACGACTGGCATGAAGCCATGCAGCTGGGTGTGGCCAACTACGGCCAGATGACAGCCGGAGGCTGGATGTACATCGGTCCGCAAGGCATTGTGCACGGCACCTTCAACACCATCCTCAATGCGGGACGCATGAAACTCGGCGTGCCTCAGGACGGCGACCTGGCCGGGCACCTCTTCGTAAGTTCCGGCCTCGGAGGCATGAGCGGCGCGCAGCCCAAGGCCGCCCTGATAGCCGGTGCCGCCTCGATTATAGCAGAAGTCGACCTCTCCCGCATAATGACACGTAAGAATCAGGGATGGGTAGAGGTAGTGACCGACTCAATCCCCGAAGCATTCCGCATCGCCGAAGAGGCAATGGACGCAAAGCGCCCCGTCTCCATAGCATATCATGGCAACGTCGTCGACCTGCTTGAATACGCAGTGGCCAACGAGAAGAAAATCGAACTGCTCAGCGACCAGACATCCTGTCACGCCGTATATGAAGGTGGCTACTGCCCGGCAGGTATGAGTTTCGAAGAGCGCACGCGCCTGCTGCATGAAGACCACGACAGATTCCGTGAGGAAATCGACCGGACGCTGCGTCGGCACTATAATGCCATCAAGGCGCTCACCGAACGTGGCACATACTTCTTCGACTACGGCAACTCCTTCATGAAAGCTATCTATGACGCCGGAGTGAAGGAAATCTCCAAAAATGGAGTCGATGAGAAAGACGGTTTCATCTGGCCCTCATACGTAGAGGATATCATGGGCCCGATGCTCTTCGACTACGGCTACGGCCCCTTCCGCTGGGTATGCCTCAGCGGCAAGCACGAAGACCTCGTAAAGACCGACCGTGCGGCTATGGAATGTATTGATCCAGACCGCCGCGGACAGGACCGCGACAACTACAACTGGATACGTGATGCGGAGAAGAATGCCCTCGTGGTGGGCACCCAGGCCCGCATACTCTATCAGGATGCCATGGGACGCCTGAAAATTGCCTTGAAATTCAACGAGATGGTGCGTAACGGCGAGGTGGGTCCAATCATGCTCGGCCGCGACCACCACGATGTCAGCGGCACAGACTCACCCTTCCGTGAGACATCCAACATCAAGGACGGTTCCAACGTGATGGCCGACATGGCCGTGCAGTGTTTTGCCGGCAACTGTGCGCGCGGCATGAGTCTCGTGGCGCTCCACAACGGAGGCGGCGTGGGTATAGGCAAGGCCATCAACGGCGGATTCGGAATGCTTTGCGACGGCTCAGAGCGTGTGGATGAAATTCTGACCAAAGCGATGCTCTGGGACGTGATGGGCGGCGTGGCCCGCCGTTCATGGGCCCGCAATGAGAACGCCATGAGCACAGTGCGTGAATGGAACGACACGCAGTCGGCCGCCGGGTTCATGATTACCGAACCCTTCCTGGCCGATGATGAACTGATCAACAGTCTGGTCAAATGAAGCAGAACCGTATAATAAAGAATGTGCGTATCGTCACCCCGCTGGGCCATGAGGCCCGGAAAGGGGAGGCGATGCGCCATCTCCATACAGTGGAGCACGGGATAATCGTAATCGTTGACGGCGTCATCGAATATGCCGGTGAAGAGAAAGCCTGCCCGGCCGAACTTCTCGCCCTCCACACATATGAATACACTGACGGCGAGGGGCGTGTGGCATTGCCCGGCTTTGTCGACAGTCACACCCACCTTGTGTTCGGAGGCTACCGTCCCGATGAATTCTCATGGCGGCTGAAGGGTGATACCTACATGTCGATTATGGAGCGCGGAGGTGGCATTCAGAGCACCGTCAACGCGACACGCAGCTGTACGGCCGACGATATGGCCGCGAAGGCCCGCTGGTTTCTGCGCCGCATGTCGGAAATGGGGGTCACCACAGTAGAAGCCAAAAGCGGCTACGGACTCGATCTCGACACCGAGCGCCGTCAGCTTGAGGCAATCCGGCAGTTGGCCGACGACCCCTCGACCGGACTCAACGTGGTCAGCACATTCCTCGGCGCACACGCCGTGCCTACGGAGTATAAGGGGCGCACATCGGAATATGTGGACTATCTTATTGCCGAGATGCTCCCCGCCTTCCGCGACATGGCCCGCTGCTGCGACGTATTCTGCGAAAAGAACGTGTTCGAAATCGAGGATTCCCGCCGCCTGCTCAAAGCAGCGCGTGATATGGGATATTCCCTCAAGCTCCACGCCGATGAAATCGTGACACTCGGCGGCGCAGAACTTGCAGCCGAACTCGGCGCTCTTTCAGCCGATCATCTTCTGCACGTAAGCGACGAGGGAGTGCGCCTCATGGCCGAGGCCGGAGTAGTGGCCACATTGCTTCCTCTCACAGCCTTTGCCCTCAAAGAGCCTTACGCTCCGGCACGCAAATTCATCGAAGCCGGCGGGGCCGTGGCCCTGGCCACCGACCTGAATCCCGGCAGTTGCTTCTCCGGCTCAATCCCCCTGACGATCGCTCTGGCCTGCATCTATATGCAGATGAGCATCGAAGAGACTGTGACGGCCCTCACTCTCAACGGCGCGGCTGCCCTCGGCATGGCCGCCGAATGCGGTTCGCTCGAAAAAGGGAAGCGTGGAGATGTGGCAATACTTGAATTCGACAATATCAACTACCTCCCTTACTACGTGGGAATGAACTGCGTGCGCACCACCATCCATGCCGGACGCGTGGTCTACGACGCTCCCCGCCCGGAATAAAACCAACAACACAGCATAACATTTAAAATACCATGACAGACAAGATGGAAACATACGCCATAGGCAGCAGTCCGCTGACCTACGACCTGATAGAACGCATCCTGCGCGACGGCACCCGACTCGTGCTCTCCGACGAGGCTGTGGCCCAGATTTCGCATTGCCGCGAATACCTTGACCATAAGACCGATGAGACTACTGCTCCTATCTACGGAGTCACCACCGGGTTCGGCTCTCTCTGCAATAAGCATATATCGCCTGACGACCTGTCAACCCTTCAGGAAAACCTTGTAAAAAGCCATTCTTGCAGCGTAGGCACTCCGGTGGCTCCCGAAGTGGTGAAACTCATGCTTCTGCTTAAGGCCCACGCCCTGTCGATGGGATTCAGCGGTGTGCAGGTGGAGACAGTGCAGCGGATACTCGACTTCTACAACAACGACATACTTCCCGTGGTCTATGACCGTGGCTCGCTTGGAGCAAGCGGCGACCTCGCTCCTCTGGCCAATCTGTTCCTGCCGCTCATAGGCGAGGGAGAGGTGATGTTTCAGGGGAAACGCCGTTCGGGCCAGGAAGCGCTCAATATATTCGGCTGGAATCCCATCCGTCTGAAATCAAAAGAGGGTCTGGCGCTGCTCAACGGCACCCAGTTCATGAGTGCCAATGGCATCAAGGCTCTGATCGATGGCTGGCATCTCGTCAATTGTTTCGACCTCTTCGGCGCCATGTCGCTTGAAGCCTTTGACGGACGCATCGAGCCATTCTGGGACTGCATCCAGCAGGTACGTCCTCATCCCGGCCAGATAGAGACCGGACGCGTGTTCCGTGAACTTCTCAAGGGGTCGGAAATCATCTGCCGTCATAAAGATCATGTGCAGGATCCATATTCGTTCCGCTGCATTCCGCAGGTGCACGGCGCTGTAAAGGATGCCATGAATCATGTCACCGATGTGCTCCATATAGAAATCAACTCCGTCACCGACAATCCCACTGTATTCCCTGATGACGATATGGTGGTATCAGGGGGCAACTTCCACGGTGAGCCCATCGCACTCGTATTCGACTATATGGGTGTGGCGCTCCACGAACTCGGCAATATCTCGGAGCGTCGTGTGGCACAGCTGATTCTCGGTCTGCGCGGTCTGCCGGAGTTTCTTGTGGCAAAACCGGGTCTGAACTCCGGTTTCATGATTCCGCAGTATGCCGCCGCCTCTATGGTGAGCCAGAACAAGATGTATGCATGGCCGGCAAGCTGCGACTCGATTGTAAGTTCCAACGGTCAGGAAGATCTCGTGTCGATGGGTGCCAACTCAGCCACAAAACTGCATAAAATCATCGACAACCTCAAGCGCATCGCCGCCATCGAGCTGATGAACGCCGCACAGGGCATTGACTTCCGCCGTCCGCTCAAATCCTCTCCCTATATCGAGACCGTAATGGAGAACTATCGCAAGGAAGTGCCTTTTGTAGAGGACGACGTAGTGATGCAGGACTACATCCAGCGCACCATGGACTTCCTTGACCGCTTCGACATTGTAATCGAAAAGCCGGAAGACTGAAATCTTGTCAGCGACACTTGCCGGAGCCGGGCCGGATGGCACGGTAGAATGGAAGTGAACAGACACGACACACATAAAAAAAT